>JBDKRF010000353.1:0-1708 GCA_039683525.1 Clostridiaceae bacterium | reverse complement strand
TCCACGTTTCCTTCGCCAAACGCGATATCCCGCACGACGCCCGGCACGGTGTCCTTGAGATGGATCGAGACAACGTCCTGCATGCCGCTGAGGACTTCCTGTTCGATATCCTGGCCGGTCGCGTAGAGGTTGCCGATGTCGGGATAGATCTTCAGCCACGGGCACTGGATGGAATCCACATACCGCTTGGCCTTGCTGATGGAGTCCATCAGATCGTTTTCCATGGTCTCCAGCGCGAGCATGACCGCCTTTTCCTGCGCGTATCTCGCGCATTGCGCCAGAGAATCGTGGAAATTCTGTACAGTCATCTCCGTGCTGGGATTCTGATATTCGTCGTATCCCGCGAGCTGGATCACGCGGATACCGCAGTCCAGCGCAAAATCAATCGCATCCCGGACAAGCTGAATGCCGTTCTTTCGTGTCTCCTCGCACTCGCTGCCGATCGGATAGCGGCGGTTCGCGCTCAGGCACATGGACAGGATCGGCATATTCGCGCGATGGATCGTTTCCATCAGCTTTGTACGCTCGCTCTTACTCCAGTGCAGGCGGCCAATCCGCTCGTCCGTTTCGTCGATGCTGATCTCCATGAAGTCAAAGCCCGCGTCTTTTGCCGCGACGAGGCGCTCTTCCCAGTTTAGTTGTTTCGGCAATGCTTTTTCATATAAGCCGAATAGGTTGTCTTGCAAGTTTCTCAAGCAACGTGCCTCCAACGTATCAATCACCCCGCGCATGCCGCCAGCGGATTCTGTGCCGCGCGGGGATTCGCGTTTATCATTTGGTTTGCTTTGTTCAGTGGTTTTGACCGTAGGTCTTGTGGATCTCCACGGCATCCGCGGTCTGCTCATCCGTCATGATGGCAACATTTCCGGCAGCCTTCGCTGCAAGGTACGCTTTTGCCGCCTCTTCCATATAGATTGCGGCATAGAGCGCTTCTTTGAGATTGCCACCGACTGCGATGACCCCATGGTGCTTTAAGATCACGGCGCGTTTCCCGCCGAGATATTTCACCGATTGTACGCCCATATCAAGGCTCGCTGCGGAGCAATAGGGTGCCACGTTGATGGCGCCAAGCGTCACGTTTGCCAGCGTAGTGAGCGCCGCGGGAAACACATCCCCGATCAAGCCGACCGCCGTTGCGTATGGCTGATGCGTGTGGATGATCGCATTGACCTCCGGCAGTTGGTCGAAAATATACTTGAGTGCAACCGTGTCGACCGATTCCCGTAGCGTGCCTTCGATCCGCTCGCCTTTGGCGTTGAATACGATCAGGTCGTCCTCCACCATGGTTTCATATGCGGTGCCGGAAGGCGTAACGATGACGTCCCCGTTCTCTTTGCGAACGCTCACGTTCCCGCCCGAAAGCGCGATTAACCCGTAGTTTTTGATCTCCAGCGCCGCGTGGATGATCTCTCGTTTGTCTTGTTCGTACATATTGATTACCCCCAGAAACGTTGCACTACACAACGGAAGATTCGATAAAATAGAATGCTGATTGGTTGTCTTTCACGAGCCTTATGCCGCAATACTTTCTTTGGAAAGCAGGTGGTTGAGCACGACCGCGAACACCAGCACCCCGCCCTTTGCGAGTAGCTGCCAGTATTCGGGGATGACGGACTTGAGCCCGAATGTCAGGCACACGATGATCAGCGCGCCGACGAACGACTTCACTACAGAGCCTTCGCCGCCCGTAAATCCCGTGCCGCCCAGG
>JBDKRF010000352.1:0-11380 GCA_039683525.1 Clostridiaceae bacterium | reverse complement strand
AACGCATACGTTGTTGCATTATGCCTCTTGTTCTGCGCTCCGTTGCCCTGCGCTTGGATCAGCGCCGCTGATCACTCTCGCCTACGATTGCGACGGGGGGATGTAGGTTGCAGTTACGTTCTGAATCATATCGCGCTCCGGTGCTGCGTCCGTCAACGCGGTCTGCTCCTGCGACGCTTCATATAAATACTGCGCGACAGCTTCGCTGGACGCAGCCTCGCCATTGAGGATAATTTCACCGGAGAACAGCACATGATTCTTCCAGCGCAGCGTCCCTTCCACATAATAGGTATAAGTGCCTTCGGGAACTCGATTGCCGCTGTTATCCGTTAAATCCCACACATAGCGCAGCGAGCCCGATTTCGGCGTTGCGCCGGAGGTTGTATCGGTATTTTCACCCTGTGCGATGCCCGAGCGCTCCACCCAAACCGGAATCGCGTCCGGCCGCTTTTCATAGCCGCCGTTGACGGTAAACTGCGTCACAAACAGCGTCTTAACCAGCGCGCCGTTTGCGTCCTCGATCCAGACCGCGAATTGGTTGGACGCATAACCGCTTTGCTTTTGAAAATCTAACGTGACCGCAACGATATCGTCCTCCCGCGTCGGTGTGTTCGCGGCGGTTGCGCCGCAACCGAATTGGAGCAGCAGGCCAATCGTCAATAACGCGGCAACGATATGTTTCTTCTGAATACTTTGCTTCATCTGCATGAAAAAATCCTCCGGTCGCGTACATGCGTAAAAATCAACACCTGATTATATCAAGTGATTCTAAATTTCAGGGTGAATTTTCGGCGAACTTTGGTCTTGTTTGCGTTTGATGATCGTAATCTTCCGGATTCATCGGATAACCTTACTTCTCTCCCGCCTGCGTATAGATCTTCCGGTCTGAATGAATTGTTTTTTGCACGTGTAACGTGTACAGCCATGATTGGGCTGCGTCCCGTACGCAAGTAACTAAATTTGTATTGACAAGCTTAATTTTCTCGGATATAATGTGTTTACAAGTTCTGGAAACGTTTCCAGTATCGTTACCAGTAACGTTTCCGATCATACATGATCTTATCGAACAGGAAAACCGTCCCACTTACATGATTTTTTATACCGAACCGAGCAGTCGATTTTGTTGCGCGCTCCGGCAAAAACCGCGTGAAGCTGTGGCGCAAGAGCGTTGTTGATCGCTCTCTCACCCGCCCGCCACAAATCCAGAAAAAGGATAACATAGAACACTATGACGAATATCAAAGACATTGCGCTTCATTGCGGCGTGGCAATTAGCACGGTTTCGCGCGTGCTCAACGATCATCCGGACGTCAGCGAAGAAACCCGTGAAAAAGTGCTCCGCGCGGTAAGCGAGCTGCACTACATCCCCAACACCAGCGCTCGAAACCTTGTACGTACCAGTTCGGACACGATTGCTCTGCTGGTCAAAGGTGTCAACAACCCCTTCTTTGCAAAGCTAATCAAGGTCATCGAGCGTGAGATCACGCGGCGCGGCTACACGCTGGAGCTGCATCATATGGACACAGCCGAGGATGAACTCCGCATCGGCGCGCAGTTGACAAACGAACGTAAACTCATCGGTATTCTCTTTCTTGGCGGCAGGTTCAACTATTCGCCGGAAGAGATGGCTCTCATCAATGTTCCCAGTGTATTTTGCACCTATACAAACTCCTTTGGCACGCTCGACGCGGGGTCTTACAGCTCCGTCGCCATCGACGATAAGCAGGCTGCGAGAGACGCCGTGGAAACGCTGGTCACACTCGGCCACCGGAAAATCGCTATCCTGACAGACAACGACTGCGACAACTCCATCAGCGAGCTGCGTTTTCAAGGTTATAAGGACGCGCTTGCCTCGCACGGCATCCCCTTTGACCCCAATTTGGTCGCCTGCACGGGAACGTTTTCCGACATGCGCGCAATCTATGAAACAACCAGTCAGTTGATTGCGCGGGACAGCTCCTTTACCGCAATCTTTGCGATCGCTGACCTGATGGCAATTGCCGCCATCAAGGCACTCAACGATCACGGCAAGCGCGTGCCGGAGCATTGCTCCGTCGTCGCCATCGACGGATTGGAGCTCTCCGAATACACTTTACCGACGCTGACCACGCTGGTGCAGCCTGCGGAAGAGATGGGGCTTGTGTGCGCAAAGACGATCATCGAGCTCATCGAGCATCCCGGCAAAAATAAGCAGTTTACATTTCACACGGTGCTGCGTCCCGGCGGATCGGTTCGCCAGCTCAACGGATGACGCAACGCCCGTTATCGAAGCAAAATACGATTCGAATTTGAATCTATGAGCCTTACGGCTCTGGAGAATACAAAACGAAAGGGAAGGAAATTTTTGTGAAAAAGCTATTTGCTCTGATTCTGGTTGCCATGATGGCGTTTGCGTGCTTTGCATGCGCCCCCGCAGCGCCAGCTGCCACCGCATCGGAACCCGCCGCAACAGAAGCGGCCGCCGCGACCGAAGCCCCCGCCGCTGATACCGCAGCGCCGGTCGGCAAAGTCTACTATCTGAACTTCAAACCTGAAGCGGATGCCGCCTGGCAGGACCTGGCTGCCAAGTACACCGCCCTCACCGGAGTTCCGGTAACCGTTGTTACCGCCGCCTCCGGCACCTACTCCGAGACGCTGACCGCCGAAATGGATAAGGGCGCAGCAGCACCGACGCTGTTCCAATGCGGCAATAAAGCCGGCCTAGACACCTGGGGCGACTATTGCTACGACTTCACCGGCACGGATGTCTACGCACAGCAGACCACCAACGACTTCAACCTCTTCAAAGAGACTGGCGAAGTTGCTGCGATCGGTTATTGCTATGAGTGCTTCGGCATCATCGTCAACACCGCGCTGCTCGAGAAGGCCGGTCACTCTCTCTCCGAGATCACCGACTTTGCCTCCCTCAAAGCCGTCGTGGACGACATCCATGCGCGCGCTGCCGAGCTGGGCTTCGATGCCTTTACCTCCTCTGGCCTCGATGGTTCCTCCAGCTGGCGTTTCTCCGGCCATCTGGCCAACATGCCGCTGTTCTACGAGTTCCGTGATGACGGCGTGACCGCGCAGCCCGCGAGCATCACTGGCAAGTACATGGAAAACTTCAAGAACATTTGGGATCTTTACATCAACAACTCCGCAACCGCTCCTTCGCAGCTCGCAACCGCGACCGGCGATCAGGCGGAAGCAGAATTCGGCGAAGGCAAGGCCGCGTTCTATCAGAACGGTTCCTGGGAATACAGCAACCTCACCACCAAGTTCAACATGAGCCCGGACAGCCTGGCCATGATCCCGATCTACTGTGGTGTGGATGGCGAATCCAATGCGGCAGTTTGCGCCGGCACCGAGAATATGTGGGCAGTGAACTCCAAGGCTGCTCCCGAAGACATCCAGGCGACCCTCGACTTCATCAACTGGGTTGTGACCTCTGACGAGGGCACGACGATGATGGCCGAACAGTTCGGGCCCATCCCGTTCAAGGCCGCAAAGGAATCCACCAACGTGTTCTTCAACGATGCAAACGAGCAGCTTGCCGCTGGCAAGTATGTTGTCACCTGGGCCTTCAACTTCACGCCGAACGTTGACACGTGGCGTGCTGGTGTTGTCGCCGCTCTGACGCAGTACTCTGCGGGCGGCAGCTGGGACGATGTCGTGACCGCGTTTGTGCAGGGCTGGGCAACCCAGTATGCCGCGCAATAAGCATTCCCTCACGATCACACAGCTAGGTTGAACTCTGCGGGGGCGAGTACAAGTGCTCGCCCCCCTTCTGCACATAGCACCAAGGAGGTCGCCATGAAACGCAGAACACGAAACAACGGCGCCGCACTGAGCGGAGCGCTGATCCGCCGCCCGATTCAGCGGATGTTTCCAATCTTTCTTTTACCGACTTTCATCGCATTTTGCATCGGGTTTATCTACCCGTTCGGAAAAGGCATCTACCTCTCCTTCTGTAAATTCACAACCACCAGCAACGCAAAATGGATCGGCCTTGGCAACTACCTCAAGGCATTTAAGGATGCGAGCTTTATGCACGCATTCCAGTACACTGCGCTGGTCGCGATTGTGTCCCTGATCGTCATCAATTTGCTCGCGTTCGCCGTTGCCTATGCGCTCACGCGCGGTATCAAGGGCTCCAACACCTTCCGCACGGTCTTCTTCATGCCGAACCTGATCGGCGGCATCGTGCTTGGCTACATCTGGTCGATGATCTTTGACGGCATCCTCTCGCGCTACGGTACCTCTATCGTACTCAGTACGACCTATGGCTACTGGGGCTTGATCATCCTGATGGCGTGGCAGCAGATCGGTTATATGATGATCATCTATATCGCGGGGCTGCAATCCGTTCCCGGCGACTTGATCGAGGCCGCAAAGATCGACGGGGCAAACGGCTGGCATACGCTCTGGCACATCACGATCCCGACGATCATGCCTGCGATTACGATCTGCACGTTCTTAACGCTCACCAACTCGTTTAAACTCTTCGATCAAAACCTTGTGCTCAACGGCGGGCAGCCATTCGTGTTTATGGCGGATGGCACGGTGATTCGATCCACCGAGATGCTCGCGCTGAACATCTATAACACCTTCTATCTCAACGCCAACTCTCGCGGCGTCGGGCAAGCGAAGGCGGTCATGTTCTTCGTGCTTGTGGCGACAATTGCGCTGATTCAATTCTCGGCGACGCGCAGCAAGGAGGTACAGCAATAATGAAGCGGGAAAACGCAAGAAAAGCATTGCTGACAGGCATCTTCATCGTAGTCTGCGTGATCTATCTCATGCCGGTGTTCACGGTGTTGATGAATTCTTTTAAGACCAACTCCTCCATCAATACGGAAACCTTCGCGTTTCCAAATGCCGAGACGTTCACCGGAACGGATAACTACATCAACGGCATGAACGTCGGCGAATACCCATTCCTAAAGTCAGCCGGCTACAGCCTGCTGATCACGATTACCTCCTCCGCGCTCATCCTCGTCTGTACCTCGATGGCCGCGTGGTATATCTCGCGCGTCAACAGCGTCTTTGCGCGGATTGTCTACTACCTTTGCGTCTTTTCCATGGTGGTTCCGTTCCAGATGGTCATGTTCACGCTGGCAAAGACCGCCAACGTATTGCATCTGGATACGCCCTACACCATTCCGGTGATCTATCTGGGCTTCGGTGCGGGGCTTGCGGTGTTTATGTTCGCGGGCTTCGTCAAAGGCATTCCGCTGGAGATTGAGGAAGCCGCGGCAATCGACGGCTGCGGGCCGCTCAGGACATTCTTTCTCGTGGTGTTTCCAATGCTCAAGCCGGTAATGATCTCCGTCGGCGTACTGGAGATCATGTGGATTTGGAACGATTACCTCCTGCCTTATCTGGTGCTGGATCGTACCAAGTACAAGACGATTCCGATCCATATCCAATACCTGCAGGGCAGCTACGGGCATGTGGATCTGGGTGCCGTGATGGCGCTGATCGTCATCAGCATTGTCCCCATCGTCGTCTTCTACCTCACCGCGCAGAAGTACATCATCAAAGGCGTGGTCGAGGGCGCAGTCAAAGGTTAATCCACACAGAAACGCCCGTTTGGGGAGCGTGCGATTCCTCCCCTGCTTGATTTTGCGCATTTTCTGTTGCGTATCAGGCGAAACGCGATATAATGAAACGAAATTTATGAGAATCGGTGCAATGTTATGAAACGTTCATCCGGCATTTTGATGCATATTTCATCACTGCCCTCTCCTTACGGCATCGGCACGTTCGGGCGGGCTGCGTATGATTTTGTCGATCAGCTCGTGCGTGCTGGCCAGCATTACTGGCAGGTGCTTCCGCTCGGGCCGACCAGCTATGGAGACTCGCCGTATCAGTCGTTTTCCGCCTTTGCGGGAAATCCGTATTTCATCGATCTCGATACGCTTGCCGATGAAGGTCTGCTTGACCAAGGCTGGATTGCCTCCATCCATTGGGGTGACGGTGAGCGGCAGGTCGATTATGGCACGATTTTTGAGCAGCGCTTTTCGGTACTCCGCGCCGCCTTCTCGCGTGCAAAGGAAAACTGGGATCGCATGCAGGCGCTCGATCGCTTTGCCGCTGAAAACGCCGATTGGCTGAACGATTACGCCCTGTTTATGGCGCTGAAGGACGAAAACGGCGGCGTCGCCTGGGAAAGCTGGCCTTACGATGTTCGTATGCGCGAAGATTGGGCTTTGTCCGCCGCGCGGGAGCGCCTCGGCGAGAGCATGCGCTTCTATCAATTTTTACAATACTTGTTCTATCAACAGTGGACGAACCTGCGCGCCTATGCAAACGAGCGCGAGATCAAGATCGTCGGCGACCTGCCGATCTATGTGCCCCTCGACTCCGCCGATGTCTGGAGCGCGCCGCAGGAGTTTCAGCTGGATGAGCAACGCCGTCCTCGCTGCGTTGCCGGCGTTCCGCCGGACTACTTCTCGGCAGACGGCCAGCTCTGGGGCAACCCGATCTACGATTGGGACTATATGAAGCAGACGGGCTACGCTTGGTGGATGCGCCGCATGCGCTCCGCCTGCACGCTGTTTGACTGCGTCCGCATCGATCATTTCCGCGGGCTCTCCTCCTACTGGAGCGTGGAAGCGAGCGCAACGACCGCGCGCAACGGCGAATGGGTCAAAGGCCCGGGAACGGACTTTGTGGATCTCTTGAAGGAGTCGTTTCCCGAATTTGAAATCATCGCGGAGGATCTGGGCTTCTTAACCGACGAAGTGCGGCAATTGCTCAAGAGCAGCGGTTTCCCCGGCATGAAGGTGCTCCAGTTCGCGTTTGACGCGCGGGAGCCGAGCAACTATCTACCGCATACCTACGGCCGCCACTGCGTCTGCTATGCGGGCACGCATGACAACACGACCGTCGCATCCTGGTTTGACGAAGCCGATCCCGCCGATGCTGCGTTCTCTGTGCGCTATCTTGGGCTCAACAGAGAAGAAGGCTACGTTTGGGGGATGCTGCGCGGTGGCATGGGTTCGGTTGCCGACCTCTTTGTCGCGCAGATGCAGGATTATCTCGGTCTGGGTAAGGACGCGCGAATGAATATCCCCGGTACGCTCGGCGGCAACAACTGGAAATGGCGCCTGCTGCCCGGCGAAATCTCCGACGAACTGATTGAGAAAATCAAAGCGATGACGAAGATGTACGGAAGATAATACTCAGTAAATAAAAGGGAACCGTCCTGAACAGACGGTTCCCTTTTTGTTTGGCTTTACTACGCTTTCTTCTTGATCGGAATCCAGACTTCGCTGTAGTAATCCTTGGAAGTAGTGTCTCCCTCGGAATACATCTCGATTTCGATGTATTGCGCAACCTCGTAGGTGCCGTTGGTCGGCAGCCACTCAGAGTAGATCTGCTTGGTGACGCTCTGGATAGCACCCGGCATGGGACCAACGCAGGCAAAGCGCGCCCAAGTATGCGCGGGTATCTCACGGGTCACCATACCTTCCGGCACTTCCATGCCGGGCTGCAGCACTTCCCCGATCAGATACGGAAAGTTTCCGTCTGCGTCCGCGTCAAAGCAAATGCCGAACATCGGGCATACCTTCTCTTGCAGTCCCTTTTGCATAAACGCATCCCAGAACTTCGGAATCTCCTGCATGCTGTTGTCCATGTGAAACATCTCTTGTGCGCCAACCACCGTAAACGCGTCCATTGGTTCAATTTTGTAATCCATTCTCGTTGCACCCTCCATTTTGATCGATATCGCAAGGGGGTTCTGACAACGCAACAGCGTGCTCATGCGACGCGCAATCGTTGGCGTTACCCCGTGAAAGCGGGTAAATGCTTTGGTGAAACTCTCGGGATTGTCATAGCCGTACTTCAGCGCCAGATCGATCACCTTTGCGTCCACTGCAATCAGCTCCTGCGCCGCGAGGGTTAAGCGCCGCGCGCGGATATACTCGCTTACGCTCATGCCGGTCAGCGCCGCAAACGTCCGCTCAAGATAGAAGCGCGAGAGGCCGACATGTTTTGCCGCCTTCTCGCTGTCCGCGTCTTCCAGCAGATGCCGCTCCATGTATTGGAGCGATGCGTTCAGGGTCTCGATCAGTTCCAAGCGTGTCTCCTTATTCTGTGAATGTATTTGCCCGCCGTCATCATCTCTTGCAAGCCGATTGTATCAAATGCGAGTGGATGCGTCCTGTCATTTCTTGTCACGATTTGTCCGCGGAGCGTCTGATGCAATTCTGTCCGCTAGATTGCGGGCTCGTAAGCGATCTCTTGCGTACCTTCGTCCAGCAACCGCGCGGCTTCGCTTGGGTTGTTGAGCCATGCTTCCCGCTGTTCGGGCGCAAGAATGAGCGGCATCCGATCGTGAATAAACGAGATCCCCTGTGCGGCAGGCGCAGTGAGGATCACGAACACCGGCGTATCCGATCCCGCTTCGGAACGATAAAGCCCCGCGAAGGTGAAGAGACCCTCCCGAGCGGGGCGCAGTTGGTACTTGATCTTTTGTTTTTCCCGCGTTTCCCATTCAAAATACGCGCTCGCAGGAATCAGGCAGCGTCCGGTTTGCGGTAATCCCGCCTGTGTCATCATCGGCGCGCGGAACATCGTCTTCTCCAGCGCGGACTCGCTTCTTGCGTTGATAACCTTGCCCTTGCCGTCGAAACGCGCAAAACCCCAGCGCATGGCGCGCGCGCCGCTTGCGTCGAGCACCGCAACCTGATCCGTCGGAAACACTTCCCCGTTTTTCAGCATCAGAAGTCCCGCATCGCGCTCGCTCTTGAGGTAGAGCATGGCGAGCATCTCGCGATACTGCGCGTCGTCAAAGTCCGTATAAAACCGTCCGCACATCGCCCATCCTCCTCTTTTCCCGCTTAGCCGAGCCAAAGGCCGATGCCGATGCCCATGATGGAGCCAATCAGCACCTGCAGCGGCGTATGCCCAATGAGGTCCTTGAGGTCCCCTTCCGGCAGTTCGATGAGCGTTCCTTCCTTGCTCAGGTGGTCGATGATTGCCGTGATCGTCACAGCCTGCTTGCCCGCCTCCTGACGCACCCCGCGCGCATCGTGCAGTACGACTGAGGTCAGGACAAACGAAATTGCAAACTCGAATGACCCTAACCCAAACTGCATGGCAACCGCTGTCGTCAGGGCGCACACCGTCGCGGCATGCGAGCTCGGCATTCCGCCGCTGCCAACGAGCCGCTCAAACTTAAATTCCCGATTGACGATGGTGTAAAGGATAGCCTTGATTGCCTGCGCAATCGCCCAGGCGACCAGCGCCGCGATCAAAATCCGGTTATCGAGGAAATTCTGAAGATATTGCATGTTACTACTTCACATTCTTTGCGTCTTCTCGCGCGTGTGTCGACGCACCGCGGTTCAATTATTGTACAGAATTGCGACGCGAAATACAATATTTTCGCGGTGGAGACTCACGATTTGCGCAGATTTGCCGCTTGTTGGGGAAAATATCCTTCGTGCGAGTAATTCCCGCGGAAAGATCAAGATTTTGTAAAATAACACCCTTGTCATCCTTGACAGGTGTATGTATATCCCTTACGCTTAATGAATGAAAAAACGATTGATTGGCTTTGCCGCTTTACTGCTGATGCTCGGCGTTTGCCTGCTGCCCGCATTCTCGGCAGCCCACGCCGAAGAGAACGATGCCTCCCGCCTGAGCTTTGGCGACGACGGCGCGTTTACCGTGCTCATCCTCTCCGACCTGCAGGATACGCAGTTCACCACGAAGCTCGTCGTCAGCGGCGAAACACACGTGTTAAAGGATTATCCTGCCGATCTGATCGTGCTGCTTGGCGATCAGTTGGAAGGCCCGAGCCCCGTGCTCCGGCTGGGCGACGGCGCAAAGAACTGCGAAGATACCCTTCGTACGCTGCTGGCTCCCGTTGCGGAAACAGGCATCCCGTTCGTGGTCGTCTTTGGCAACCACGATTATGAGGCGCCGCTTTCCATCGAGGAGCAAGTAAATATTTACGAAAGCTACGATAACTGTCTTGCGGTTTCCTACGGAAAGCAGTCCACCAAGGACGGCGCGTTCGTGCTGCCGATCTATGTGAAAGACAGCGATATCGTCGATATGGCGCTGTATTTCTTCGACTCCGGCTCTTATCTGGCTAACGGGGATTACGACACCGTATCAAAAGCGCAGGTCGCCTGGTATAACGAGCAGAGCGCTGCGTTTAAAGTCGCAAATGACGGTCAGGCGCTCCCCTCTGTCGGGTTTTGCCATATCCCACTGCCGGAAGTGTACGAACTCCTAAACGAAGTCCCCAAGGGAACCGAGGGCGCGTTGAAGGGCGTTGGCGTTGGCGCAGGCAAGTATTATGTACCCGACGAAGATAAAATCTTCACCGGCGAGGTCAACGAAGCCCCCTGCCCTTCCAGCGAGAACAACGGCCTCTTTGACGCATATCTCACAAACGGGGATGTCTTCCTGACCGTGAATGGTCACGACCACATCAACTCCTTTATCGGCAGCTTAGAAGGCGTCGATATCGCCAATGCGCCGGGCAGCAGCTATACCAGCTATGGCGCGGAGAATGTTCGCGGTGTGCGTTTGTTCCGCTTTACGGAGCACAACGTTCGGGATTATGAAACGCTGCATGTGCTCTACAGCGACTATAACACGCCCGCAAGCTTTGGCTACCTGCGCTATTACTTCACCACCACAACGGGCATCTACAGCGCCGTCAAGGTGGGTGTGAGCATCATCATCCTGTTCGTCGCTCTTGTCGTCACGATCATTGTTTTGATCGTTCGGAAGAAACGGCGCAAGGCAGCAGCCGCAGCCCTATCCGCAGAAGCGAAGGATGCGAACGCTCCCGAAACCGAAAAGAAAGAGTAACTCAAAATCAATCCATGCGCAGAAAGTGGCTGTCCAGAAAGGTTTTTCTTTCTCGGACAGCCTTTTTAGTTGTGTTGGAGCCTCGCTGGCGGATGTTATCCGCCCCTACGTACGCACTAGCGGGGTAGCCAGCAATGCGAAACTCTTTGATTCGGTTTAAACATAGATTTTTCGGTGCGCGTGTAGGGGCGGATACCATCCGCCTGCACCTTTCGCACAAAAAAATCCGCCCTTTCGGGCGGATTTTTTGATTCCTTCTTTTCCGGCTTACGGAATCTCGATGTCGTTCAGCTCCGCCTGCGCGGTGACCAATGCAACATCCTCCATATTCCGCTCGTAGAAGTTCACGATGCAGTGCATCGGGCAGACCGGAATGCACGCGCCGCAGCGGGTGCAGGTGGTTTCGTCGATCACGGCGACGCCCTTGACCACCTTGATGGATTCCGACGGACACGCCTTCTCGCAGCGCTTGCACGCGACGCAGGCGGTCTTGCATTGCAGCACCGCGCGTTTACCAGTCGCCTCGTTGCGGCACATCACCACGATGGTTTGATCCTTCGGCAAC
>JBDKRF010000351.1:0-5427 GCA_039683525.1 Clostridiaceae bacterium | reverse complement strand
GCCCGCGTCGTCCACCCAAGTAACCCGAAACGAAATCGCGCGCTCCGGCTCCGCCATGCGCTCCAGAAGCCCCAGCTTCTCATATTCCGGATGCTTGTTCACCACCGCTTCCAGCGAAGAATACACTTCTTCCACCGTCTGCAAAAACTCCGGTTCACTTGCGTTTTTCTTCTTGACGTCTTCTAATACTCGTGCGATATAGGCGTTCATTGCTCTTTACTCCTGATTTTTTGATGGATTCACTGCGGCGATTCGCTCCCGCCGCAATGTATATTTGTATGCGTAAATTTATCGTTCTTCCAAAGGAATATATGCCCGCTCCGCCTGAATCGACTTGTAGGCGGGGCGTATGATCTTGCTTGCGGGCATCGTGAGCTCGTCCATGCGATGCGCACACCAGCCCGCGACGCGGGACACACAGAACAGCGGCGTAAACAGCTCCTCCGGAATGCCGAGCAACTGGTAGGTGATGCCAGAATACAGATCCACGTTGGCACAGAGGTTGATGTTGTCGCCTTTTTTTCGGCGTAAAATATCCGGTGCGAGCTCTTCTACCGCGCAGGCGATCCGGAATGTCTCCTCCTGCGGCGTGCCCGGCGTCAGTTCCGCCAGATGCGCCTTGAGCATCTTTGCCCTCGGGTCAGATAGCGTATAAACCGCGTGCCCGATCCCATAGACGAGGCCGCTGCCGTCCCCCGCCTGACGGCTTACGATTTGTTCCAGCGCGGCTTGAATCTCCGCTTTGTCTGCCGGATTGGAGACCGCGCGCCGGATGCCATCCAGCATTTCAGACACTTTATAGTTGGCACCGCCGTGGCGAAATCCTTTCAGGGAACCGATTCCTGCGGAGATGGCCGAATACGTGTCCGTCAATGCGGAGGTTAATGTGCGCACCGTAAACGTGGAGTTGTTGCCGCCGCCATGATCCGCATGCAGCACGAGGCAAAGATCCAGCAGTTTTGCCTCCTGTTCGGTATATTTCCGATCATTACGCAGCATCATGAGGATGTTTTCCGCGATAGATTTCGTTTCATCGTGCTTGTGAAAGTGCATGTCCTTGTTGTCGATGGCGTATAGTTTTGCTTCATAGGCGGCAACCATCATCTTCGGCATCGCGGCGATTAGGCGCACCGACTGGCGCAATACCGTCTTCGGCGAAAACGACTCCGCTTCCGGGTCATAACTGTAAAGCGCAAGCACCGCGCGGGAGAGCACATTCATGATGTTCTCGGCAGGCGAGCGCAGAATGATATCCTGAATGAAATGCTTCGGCAATTCCGCGTCCTGCATTAAGAGCGCATGAAAGTCCGAAAGCTCTTGCTCGTTTGGCAGCTGTCCGGATAAGAGCAGATAGATGGTTTCCTCAAACCCGAAGCGATCCTGCGAGAGAAAGCCGTTTGCAAGCGTTTCCACGTCATACCCGCGATAGATGAGGCGGCCTTCAATCGGCGCGCGTTCGCCTTCGTTGACAAGGTACCCGTGCACGTTACAAATGCGCGTTAATCCCGCAACAACGCCGGTTCCGTCCGCGTTTCTCAACCCCGGCTTCACTTGATAGCGCGAAAACTCCGCCGGATCAAACGCTCCGTTGTCCCGGTTCTGCGTCAAAATTCCTGTGATGATATCGTTTTGAAGATTGTCTTGCTCCATGTTTTCTCTCCGATCTTTCAGGCGCGCATCCCCTGATTGAGCGCGAGGAGCGCATTGCCAATCAGCGTGCAGTTGTCTTTCGGCAAGAAGCGCCTGCCGCCGAACATCTTTTGTTTCATATCGATGATCTCCGGTCGAACCATGCCGCCCGTGATCGAAATCTCATTTGAAATCGGAACGCCTTTGGGAATCGCCTCCAGCGTTTCCAGCATGTGCAGGTTCATCCCCTTGAGCAGCGAAGATAGCATCTCCTCGCGCGTGGACTCCAGCGTCAGTCCGCAGAACGCACCGCGTTTCAAGGCCAGACTCTGCCGATCTCCGGCGAGATACGGCTCGCAAAAAACTGTACTCTCGCAGTCGCAGAGGCGAATACACGCGGGTAGATATGTTTGATAAAACGTTTCCTCGCTCATCTCGCGGCAAAGCTGGCGATAGAACCAATCGAGGCCAAATCCGCCAACCATGGTCGAATAGCACTGCCAAAGCCCTTCGATTGCAGATTTGCGAAGGTAATAGCGCGGATGCGTTGCCGGAATATGCGTTAAAACCGAGATCATCTCGCTGCTGCCGCTGACGTTGAGCGCCATCCCACTCTCGATACAGTCCGCACCGACGAGCGCGGAGGCGATATCGTTGGAACCGAGCGCAACCGGAATCCCCTGCCGCAAGCCGCAAAGTTCGGCAAACTCTTTTGTCAGCTTCCCTAAAATGCTTCCCGCCGGAACGATTTGCGGCAGCAGCGCAGGATCGATCCCGAGCGCGTCTAAAATCTCCTTCGACCAGCCCGCGGACGTTACGGTTTCGTACATGCCGGTCATCGAGGCGTTTACGGGGTCTGTCGCGAGAACGCCCGTCATGCGTGCATACAGCCATGTTGGCAGATGCGCATAGGTCTTGACGTTTTTCATCACATCCGGCCTGTTTTCGAGCATCCATTTCAGCGTCGTCACCGAGGCACCGCCCACAAACGGCAATATCCCTGTGATGGACTGAAACTGTTCCGCGCCAAATTCTTCGACGATCCGCTTACTCTGTGCCTTCGCCCTACGGTCAAGATGCGTTATGACGGGATATTGCAGCTCGAAGCGGTCATCCATGTACACGCCGGAAGGAGAGAACGTGCAAAACGCAACCAGCTCAATTTCTCCTGCAAACGATGAGAGCGCATGCATGCCGCCCGCCAGCGCGCCAAGCAGCAGGTCCGGGTCCATCTCCACCTTGTCGACATCATAGACACGATACTGATACGGCTGGCTCGCCGTTGCAAGAATCTGCATCTGCTCATCCATAACAGCAAGCTTTAGCGAAGACGTTCCAAAGTCCAGCGATAATATCTTCATGTTGGTATTCCTTTAATAATACAATGACGTTCTATAATTCAATGGCCTTTACAAATCCAATAGTCTTCTATAATTCAATGGTCTTTAATAATTCAATGACCTTTTATCATTCAACGGCCTTTTGTAATTCAACGGCTTTCTGATAATTCTGCTTCATGATGTGCTCCGGCACCATGCTTCCGCCCGTTGCCCATGCTAAATGAACGGCGTTTCCCATGTTTCCGGCAAGCCCTTCTTTTTTTAGGTAGCTTACACCCTGTTCTTCCATCAACAATCTGGCGGGGCCCGCAACGCCCGCGAGCGCGGATGGTTCAAGCCAGATATTCTCCGCGTCAACCATCGCTTTGAGCAGCCCGTACAAGGTTTGGTCGTAGACCGTATATGCTCCGCTGATGAGTTGATGCATCGTTCTGCAAACGAAGCCGGATGGCCTGCCAACGGCAAGGCCGTCTGCGTCGGTCACATTGTCAATGCCGATATCCTGTACCGAAATCTGATTGTATAAGCCTGTCATCAGGCCCAACAGCATGCAGGGTGAATGCGTGGGTTCCGCGAAAAAGCAATGCGCATTGTCGCCAAACACCAGCTTAAGTCCAAAGGCTACGCCTCCAGGGCCTCCGCCCACGCCGCACGGAAGATAGACAAAGAGCGGGCGATCCTCACAGATACGAATTCCCATCGAATCCAGTTGTTTCTCAAGCCGGAAGGCAGCGACCGCATAGCCAAAGAACAGATCCTTCGAGTTCTCATCGTCAATAAAATAGGTTCTCGGCTCGGATAGCGCCTGTTTTCTGCCTTCTTCGACAGCCTTGCTGTAATCCGATTCATATTCTACGACGTTGACGCCCTTACTCCTCAGCAAATCTTTCTTCCATTGTTTGGCGTCTCTGGACATATGGACATTCACCTGAAATCCC
Organism: Clostridiaceae bacterium; assembly: GCA_039683525.1. Lineage (GTDB taxonomy): Bacteria > Bacillota > Clostridia > Christensenellales > CAG-138 > UBA7703. The sequence goes on along the minus strand of JBDKRF010000351.1, from coordinate 1,520 downwards.
AGCTGCGCGCTGATGATCCCAATGCTTAAGCCCAGATTGCCCGTGGAACCTACCGCTATGGAATAACCGGAGAAAAACTCCTTGAATTGCGGATCATCCAGTTTCGAATAATCGTCGTCTATCGTCAGGAGTCCTTCGCTGATCGCGAGTTCCTCTGCATGCTTCAAAACCTCGTAAATCCCACCTCGTGCCTTGATGGAGCCCGAAATGGCAAGCTGGTTATCGCACTTGAGCAGCAACTCGCCTGTGATTTCTTGTTTGCATAGGTTTTCGATCTTACGCTTCATGTTCTGGATTCTCACGACGGGCGACTCAATGATCCCGCCATTCTTGCGGGTTTCGGGAAAGGTCTTTGCGAGATACGTCGCAAACCGCCTCAGCCGTTCCTCCGCATCCCTGACATCCGGTTCGGTAACGTCGATCCGTTCTTTTACTGCTTCAAATTTCTGCAGCGCGGGATTACGCCAGAAAACCTCTCTGGTATCCAAGAGTTCTTTGATGAGCGGATGCTCTTGTATGAGGTTATTGAGCGTCTTGTCATCCAGCCTGGTATCCATCTGTCGCTGCGTTCCTTTCCGGAGATTTCTTCAGATGTCCTTTACTTTTTGAAAATCCATGCAGAACACCCTGTCGTTTTCCATGGTAAGACCCACCACCTCATTGCTCTCGTTCCTGATGAAAGAAAGCCTTTCCGTGATCCGGCCAAACCGGCAGATAAACTGGTCGTGAGATACCATGTAGCAAGGGTTAGGCTCGTCGCGCCATTCCCTGCCCGTGAGCACGCCCACTTCCGTGGTAAAGAGATATTGTGTCTTCAGTTCGGGCGAGAAATATTCCCCTGTGTACTCGGCAGCTTTTTCCGGTGGCAGTATGGCTTTTTCCAGCCGATCAAACCGCATGACCGCTTCTCCCATGCTGGCGTAAAACCCGGCGTCATCAAAGTAGCAGTCCATATTGTATCTACCCAACGCAAAATGGTTGCCGCCCGTATGAGTCATACGTGTACCTTCACAACTGAGCGAAACATATGGCACGCCGTTTCTCAGCGTGATTTCGCAGGAATAATAGAGGGATTCCCGGCAGAGATAAAACCCCGCCATGCGGCTTGTCTCCAGCGCCTGATCCGTCTGTAACGTGAACGGTTGATCCTGCGGCTGCTCCAGCTTTAGTATAATCGACGCGATGCTCTTTGTCAGGTCTGCCGGCATCTGTGTTCCGGTATTGGAGAAAATGATGATTTCCAGCCCGTCGTCCTCGTAAAACTCTCCATTGCTGCGATACTGAGCATCTCCGCCGCTATGACCAAACACCTTGTGGCTTCCAAGCTGATAGAACGTAATTCCACCGGCATATTCCGAAAGGTAGCCGTTCTCCAAAACAGGCCTCTGCTTCATCAATTGGAGCGTTTCCTGCGAGCAGATCGTAGGGGTTGTCAGATTCTCAAACCACTTTAGATAATCCGTCACGCAGGAATTGAGCGCGGTTGCCCCGTAAGTACCGAAGTTCAGTACATGCTTGAC
>JBDKRF010000350.1:0-3317 GCA_039683525.1 Clostridiaceae bacterium | reverse complement strand
ATGCCCATGCTAAGCTCCTCGTAAATCACCTACGGGGAGTTTTTTTTGTGAAAATTCGCACAGGCTTCGTTTCTAACAGCAGTAGCAGCAGCTTTCTGCTTTTTTCTGACACACCCTGTCATGGCCCTGGCGACATTGAAAAGATGCTGGGCGACTGCGTATCTTCCTCTTGGGAATACGAGGGCGAATTTCCGCTGGACAAAGGGGAATGCGCGGAGTTTTTGTGGGAAAACAGCCGCAACATGGACATGTCTGAACTGCTGCTGAGCACGTATCATGAAATTTTCGACAAATACTACGATCATCGCAGAAATTCCTCGCGAGAAGAGCGAAGCTTAGACGCCTTTGCAGAAGCTCAGAAAAAACTCTTCGAGATGATTTGCCGTAAGAAGTTTGTTTTGTATATTTCCAGCATCGAGGACAAAGGGAAGTTTGCGTGCCTCGAAAATGGTCACGCCTTTCCAGACGACACATTGCGTTTCAGTGAACACTAGGAGAAGTCATGACTGCAGCTGCCTATATTCTCATCATCATGATGCACGTTGGTCCGATGGGCGATGGCAACAGCAACGCTCTTGCGACGGCTGTTTTCAACTCGAAGGAAACCTGTGAAGCAGCGCGAGATGCTGCTGAGGGTTTGGCTCGGGGAACCGTTAAACAGATCAGAGCCGTTTGCGTGAAACAGTAACACGCACGCCAACAGGAGATCCTGCATGGAATTCGTTGTCATCAAAGAGCCTTTTTTCGGTATTTTCAGAAAAAACAAAAGCTGGCAGCTATGGGCAATGCGGCATAGCTGGGGCTATATTCATGAGGATTGGGCAGAGAAGAACAAAGACTGGATTCCGGTGATTGACAAAAACATGCTGAAAATGCTAAATGGCCTCCCTACAGTCTCCTTCTGTGAAGCGAGCGTGGCTCTGTCTGAATACGTGGCTTTGTCGAGCCGCAGCTGCAAACCGGATGAGTACGCCCGAGATCACCTTGAGCGATTTAGTTTGGGAGTTTAGCATGCGTTATCTTGCGATTTCGATGTTGTTCGTGTCGACCATGGCCAGCGCCAACGATGAAACTGTGTGTCAGACCACGCACTGGCAGATGGGCGACGGCAGCACGCTTTACGTGCGCCCTCAGAATGTGCCGAATCTGCGCACCATGAATCAGCGGCTTCAGTTTGCTGAGCACCTGATTCAAGCGGTTTTTCCGCAGTGCTCGGCTGAAGAGCTCGGGCTGAACATCATTGATCGCAGCCGCAACTATTGCCGTCGCATCCTGGAAGGCGAAAACCTTTCCGATATGTGCTACTTGAGCGGCACCTTTGGCTACTATTTCGTGCATGTGAATTTGATGGAAACGGCTGTGGTTTCCTTTAATCGCTGGGATTGATTAGGCTTCTCCAACAACAGAAAATACTTTTCGAGACCCATTCCCCAGTGGGTCTCTTTTTTTTCGTGCACGCTAAAGCTCCCCGCTCAGACTTCCGTTGCTATGGGTGAAAGAACTCAGGACGGAGGAAATCGCAATGAAAACCGCTTTGATGGCTATGGCTTTGGCTCTCGTCGGGTGCGGCTCTGGCTTCGAATTGAAGGCAGGCGACGCTGCCAAGCCCACTGCGGCTGTGGCTGATGAGCAGGCACAGACTGTCGAATTCAACGGCTCAGTGGGTTATGCGTTCGAGATGTCTGTGAATGGCCAGAAGTACAGTGACATTGAAAGCTACTACACCTCGGAAGCCTCCACACTGCTGGAAAAGGTAGCGGCAGCTGGGCACAACGTCGACGCTGTGGAGTTCCAGGGTAAGCTGGGCTTCGCTGATTTCATCGAAGACATGGAAGTGTTTGTCGCCAGTTCCTTGGGATCACAAGGGAAAAGCGTGGTTGATGCTCAAGGAAACTTTGCGGTCACCGTGCCAAACCTCAAAAAGGGCCCGGCATCATTCAAGGTGCGGGCAACCAAACGCGTTCAAATAGTTCTCTTCAGTGGTGGCGTGGCAACAAAAAGGCTCTGCTACAACTTCGCCGCAGTCGAGAAGGACGTGGTGGAAAACCCAATCATGTTGAGCGACTTCACCACAGACTTCACTCTTTATGACTGCGAGCAACAAAATGCAGGCATTGCCATTCCCGCAGCGGCTGCTGCCCCCGCTATCGAGCGCACTGTTGAGGCATGTGGACATGTGGATAGTATGTGGATAAAGGGATCTGAGTTCATTCTGTCTGCCTGTGATGCTCAGCAAAAATACACACTTTCCTCTTTTGGTAGTCCCGCTGCCGTGGGTGCTCCTGTGGAAACCGACGAGGAGCCAGAAGGGTTCGCACCCTTGGCGCAGGTTTACGGCACTGACTCGAAATACATCGTGCCGATGGGAGGAGACAGCCTTTATATGACTGATTACGGCGACTCTGCCACCGTCGCTCAGGTACGCAACAGCGTGGTGCTCCGGTCCTTCCGCGTTCCCTTCGGGCTGGCCTTCTTCGCGGTTGACGGTGAGCGTATCTTCGCAGTGGCTCGCGTGGCTGGAAAGAACTCCTGGAAAGTGGGTGAGCTTGACGTGGTCAACAGCCGGTTCATTCCTCGCGGCGACGCTCCAGAGGGATTGCTCATCTCTGCTGCCGGTATTTTCAACGGACAGTTCACTGTGGTGGCTGGAAACAAGGTGCATTTCTTCCGCTTCTAACAGGAGGTAGGTGCCATGACTCCCCATGAAGCTCAGTCTGCTGCCGCCTCTATCCTCAGTCACTACTACGGCCCCCAGCTGAAGGTGCTGGCCACGGAAGGCTACTGCTGGTTCGATCTCCTGCTTCCTGAGCTGTTTGTTATTGCGGACCACAGCGAACCAGCCCGTCTCTTGATTGAGTTTGCAAAAACCGAAATGAAGACGGAAGAGTGGAGGTTTATCAAAAACTTAGCAAGCTTCGGAAGGCAATTGATCGAAATCGAAAACACTGCTAGGCTTCTTCCTACAGATTTCATAGGGAGAGCAGTCGAATGAAATTCACAACAATGTTGCGGGCACACCGTGCGGCAAAAAAAGTGCTCATGTTTTGGGGTTCCAGCGGCTTCGGCAAAACGGCCACCGTGAAGGCCTATGTCAAGGAAGATGGCTTGAATTTGATTCTGAGGAATGCTGTTTACCTGGATCCCCTCAACTGCTGGATTCCCCGCGATGATGACAGCGGAGACTACATTGTCGACAAGCCGCACAAATGGGTGCACGAAGTGTTGACGGCAACCAAGCCGACCGTGCTTTTTCTCGATGAGCTCACTCGCTGCCGGAGTGTGCAGATCATGAATATGCTCACGGAACTCATTCTGGA
>JBDKRF010000349.1:0-3655 GCA_039683525.1 Clostridiaceae bacterium | reverse complement strand
CATGCGGCGGATTAAGCGCGTGGAGAACACGGAGTACCAGACGATACTGGAACTGCGGTATCTATGTTTCAAACGGTGGGAAGAGATCGCGGTTGAGATGAACTTCAGTCTGCAGCATTTATATCGGCTTCATGAAAAAGCGGTGAATTGTGTGATACTTCCCGAATAGAAGGAAACAATGCCAACAATCGAGCAGGCTGCTGAACGAATCAGAGGCTTGCTCGATTGTTTTCGTAAGGACAAGTAATTTTCGTGTTATTCCGATGTGTTTACTGGTAAAGAACTTGAATGCTGTTTTGCTGCAACTGCTCAATCACCCATGCAAGGTTACTATCGCTTTGCATGGATTGCGGTGAACCGAAGGTGATCGAGGAAAGTGCTGGTAAGGATAATACCGGTGTGTAGTCGCAAGACTCCAAATATGCCAGACCAAGCGTCTGCAAGTTCGGAAGCTTAGCTAATAGGGACACATCGGACAGCCTTGTATTAGCCGACAAATCCAGAGTATCCAGTTGGGAGAGCGAAGAAAACGATGATATATCCGTTATGTAGTTTGACGATAGATCAAGCCAGACAAGTTCCGTATTTGAACCGAGTGGCGACGCATCAATGATTGCGTTATGTGAGAGCAGCAGTGTTTTGAGCGAAGATAGCTCTGAAAGCGCAGAAAGATCGACGACTTGGTTTTCGTTCAGGGCTAGCCAGGAAAGCGATTTCATCCGTTGAAGCGCGGAAAGATCGGAGATTCGATTTCCAAACAGATTTAGCCGCTGCATGTGAATCGCACTTGAAAGAGGGGATAGATCGATAATATCGTTTGCTCCGAGCGATACGTCGTATAAATCGATACCTTCTAGCGCGGAAAGGCCGCTGATTTGGTTGTTTTCCAGATTGAGGGTTTTTAGATTTCTCAAGTATATTAGAGGCGATAAATCGGAGATATCATTATCGCTCAAATAGAGCGTTCTCAGATGCCCGAGATATGCTATGGGGGAGAGCTCGGTGATTTCATTATTGTTTGCGGTAATCTGCGTTAAATTCACCGCATATTGCAGGCCTTCGAGGCTTGCAATGCTCTGTTGGGAGATGTCTAGAACGGTCAGGTCGCTAAGGTCGGATGCAATGATCACTTGCCCGGAAGGAATACAAAGCGCATCGCGAATAGCTATTTCCAAGTTGGGATCCGGAAAAAGTACAGGATCGGTTATCTTGCCAATGCAGACTTCCAAGGCGAGTTCGTTCGAAGCGGATGGTTGGGAGACGATCTCGTTAATTTGAGCAGTCTCCGAAACGACACTGTAAATGACGACAGGCAACTTCTGGGCGGAAAGCAGTCTTTTCACCTCTTCCATTGAAAGGCCAACAACGGATTTGAGATCGGACTGCGTGTCGGCCGCCGAACGTGAGTGATCAAACAGTTTGTTGATGGAGCCGGTTGTGAGACCGAAAGTAAGCAGTACGCCCAACAGAAAACACAATACGCCCGAAAGAACAGCACGATGAACAATATTACGCGGGCGAATGCGTTGGATCGCTTCTTGAAATGCGGAAACGTTCGTATAGCGGCAGATAGGTCTCGGATCCGTCGCTTTTGCTAATATGCGATCCAGCGATGCGGGGGCGAATACGCCGCACTCCGACAGAGGCCGCAGTTGAAACGGAGGATCACTCAGACTTTTGCCGCTGAGCATCTCATATAGCACAATACCCAAACTATATACATCGCTTCTCGGATCGCTCTGAAAACCAGTTATCGCTTCCGGCGCGGTATATCCTCTCGTTCCGGCGGGAATAGTATCCCGACTGGCCAGCGGGCTATAGTGTCTTGCGATACCGAAATCGATGATAAAGACGCCGCCATCCGGCGTGAGAATGATATTTTCCGGTTTCAAATCGCGCAATACGATAGGCTGTGGAGATATGTGGTGCAAAAGATTTAGCGCTTCACAGAGCTTGTTGAAAACATGCATAGCGCGCGGATACGACAAGGGCGCGCTCTTTTGCAGTTCCTCTCGTAACGTATTGACCTCGATATACTCTCGAATCAAATACGTGTGTTTCTCGTCACTGAATATTTCGTAAACATGCGGAAAAAAGCCACTTGTCAGCGTATCAATCTGCGCAAGAATTTCTCTTTGACGAGAATCCATGCAGGGCATGACCTTCAATATGAAACGAACGCCGTCTTTTTCGCAAACGAAAACTTGCCCCTCTCCGCCGGAGGCGAGCGGCTGTATGATTCGATAGCTTTTTTTCTCGAAAATATCCATTGCTAAATTTGCTCTAAATTAAGGTTTTCAAGCATTCGATTACATTCCTTTACGGATATCGTGTGTTCAATCGCATATAGGATGACCGCGTCACGGCGATTACGTACATAGAGCAGCGGATAGCGCGCGCAACGCAAAAGCCACTGCACATCCGCGACCGACGCGTGCAGAGCGATGAGTATGCGCAACACGTAGTTCTGATCGGGGCGACGTTTGCCGGAGAGGATATCGTAGAAATATCGTCGGTTCATACCGCTTTCGCGGATCAATTTCGCGTGTGGAACATGTTTTTGCAAAATGTACTCTTTTAAGCATTCATTTAACGGGAAGTCGTAAATTGCGTCTTGATTTTCTTGAAAAAACTCAGTGATCGATTGCCCGGCGCGGAGCCGTTCAAGAAGAGTGTGCGTCGTAATATTGGAAGAGGAGGATTGAGAATTTACTAATTCATCCAAGACAATCACCAGCCTCCCGCATTTTTTCTATCATACCACAGACAAATGTGATATAGGCAACTGTATTCTGATATTACAACGGAAATGCACCGTCACTAGTGAGCGCAACGCTCACTCTGCATTTCCCTATGGAATAACGCTAAACTGTAAATAAGTGTGATATAAGTACTAGAATGAAGGAGAGAAACGCTATGAAACGGAAACTTGTAATTCTCATAACGATCCTTCTGATCTTGACAAGCCTGTTGGGCTGCAAGGATCCCTACGAAGGCGCGATGGTTGGTGCGTGGCAGGATTCAAACGGACTGGTCGGCGTGCAGTTTTGGGATGATGGAACTTGCGATGTAACGTTCGCAAGAGAGTTCATTACGGAAACCGTTGCATGCGCATACAGCTACGCGGATGGAATGGTGGTTATATACAATCCTCGTTTATACTCCATAGAAGACTTCAACATGAAAAATCTTTATACAACAGCGACGGATCAAGGGATTGTTTTTTCAATAGATCGGGAGAAGAAAGACGGAGTCGTAAGTGGATTCTGGATATCAACGCTCTGGATGGGAAAGAGCTCTTCTGTTGCGGTGAGAAGCTTTTCCGATTGGTCGAACAGTCTTTCTGCAGGTGGAGTATCTCTTAACGACGCCGCAACCTCATATACCGGGAGCAAATTTGCGAATGACGCGATCGATTGGATTCAAGAAGCTTTGATTGAATAGTTCAGTATGACATCTGAACAACACGCAAGACAATCTTCACGAATTTTAGCGATCGACTAAGGAGAAAATAATGAAACGCATATGGAATTATATAATAGCCACCTTGCTGTGCGCTGGCGGTTGCTGTGCTTACTACTTCAACCCTTATCGCAAAGGATCTTTGGTTGTCGGGTTTATATTGCAGCTTTTTTGCTCCATTCTCATCTTTGCA
>JBDKRF010000348.1:0-11392 GCA_039683525.1 Clostridiaceae bacterium | reverse complement strand
GCATGAGGTACTGTACAAGGCGGCGCAAATCGTCGTCCGTGAAGTGCTCCGCGAGGGTATAGAGCTCGTCGTAAAGCCACTTCGGGTCATACGGGGCGCAGGGCAACAGCTTTGCCATATCCACGTCGTCCTCCGGTGTAGATCGGCGAATTTTATCGAGCTTGAGCTGCTCGGTATCCTTCCAGATATTGATGGAGCCGCGCACCTTGACCACGTCGTTGGTCTCAAATACGCCGTGGAGTTCCTTGTTATAATCCCAGAGCTTTGCGGCGCAGTCGCCTTCCGAGTCAGCCAGAATGAGATCGAGATACTCCGTGCCCTTGATGTTGGTTTTAACGCTCGCGCTCTTGACGAGGCAAAACCCCTCAAATGTCTGACCGTTGCTCTCGTTTAATAACCGCATGCGGCTCATGGATGTGTCCCCCTTGTTCGATCCACAGGATCAACATACTTTGTAATAGTATACCATACTTCTCATGGGTTCTGACAAGACGCGCGGGAAAGCGGGGGAAAAAGCGCGCGTTTGCGCGCGGTGAAACGCGGCGCGTTGCCGTATCGTCCCGCTTGTGGTAAAATGCGCGTGTGCATTGCGCAGCGAAAACCAAGCTTACGCCTGCGCGGAATGGGTCAAAACAGGACGGATATGGAAACAAGAACTTCTAACAACTTTGATATCGTCGTGATCGGCGCGGGGCACGCGGGCGTAGAGGCCGCGCTTTCCTGCGCGAGAATGGGGAATCAAACACTATTATTAACGCTAAATCTGGATTCGGTGGGGCTGATGCCATGCAATCCTGCCATCGGCGGCACGGGCAAGGGCCACCTTGTACGCGAGATCGATGCATTGGGCGGCGAGATGGGTCTTGCGGCGGACGATACCCTGATTCAAATGCGGATGCTCAACACAGGCAAAGGCCCCGCGGTGCATTCCCTGCGCGCGCAGATGGACAAGCGCCGCTATCACGAGCGCGTCAAGCACGCGGTGGAGGAGCAGGAGAATCTCACCCTCGCGCAGGGCGAGGCGAGCCGCTTTCTCACCGAAGGCGGGGCGATCTCCGGCGTGGTGACGGCGGAAGGGTTCACTTACGCCTGCCGTGCGGTGGTGGTCTGCGCAGGCGTTTATATGAAGAGCCGGATTCTGATCGGCGACTATTCTCGAAACAGCGGGCCAGCGGGACTGCTGCGCTCCGAGACACTCTCGGACGCGCTCAAGGAACTCGGCGTGCCGCTCCAGCGGTTTAAAACGGGTACGCCCGCGCGCGTCAACGGGCTCACGCTCGATTACGACGAGATGGAGCGGCAGGATGGCGACGTGCCGATGCCCGCGTTCTCGTTTCTCAACGGAAGACTTTCGCGTGAGCAAACGCCGTGCTATCTGACCTACACCAATGCGGACACGCACCGCGTGATCCTCGATAACCTCCATCGTTCCGCCATGTACAGCGGAAAGATCAACGCCACCGGCACGCGCTATTGCCCGAGTATCGAGGACAAGCTCGTCCGATTTGCGGACAAAGACCGGCACCAAATCTTCATCGAGCCGGAGGGACTCAGCACCCACGAGATGTATGTGCAGGGTATGAGCACGAGCCTGCCCGGAGAGGTGCAGGTCGAGATGCTGCGCACCATGCCCGGCCTCCATCGCTGCGAGGTGATGCGCCTGGGCTACGCGATTGAATACGACTGCATCGATCCCACCGCGCTGGATCGCTCGCTCGCCGTCCGCGCCGTACCCGGCCTTTACATGGCGGGGCAAGTCAACGGCACCAGTGGATATGAGGAGGCGGCGGCGCAGGGATTGCTCGCGGGCATCAACGCAGCGCTGTACTGCAAAGGCGAGGAGCCGCTCACGCTGGGTCGCGACGAAGCGTATCTCGGCGTACTCGTGGACGATCTTTCGGTAAAAGGCACACCCGAACCGTATCGTATGATGACCTCGCGCTGTGAATATCGCCTCTTATTGCGGCAGGACAACGCGGACGAGCGCCTGACGCACAAGGCCCTGCGCACGGGGTTGATCTCCGGCGAACGGTATGAGCGACTGATGCAAAAGCGCGAGAGAATCGAACATGCGATTGCCACGCTGGATAAAACCGTTCCGCCGGGCGAGGCACTGCGCCAGCTTTTGACGGATCGCGGCGAGAGCGTACCCGGTTCGGGTGTGAAGCTCTTTGATCTCTTAAAGCGCACCAATATTTGTTATACCGACTTGCTCTCCATCTTTTCTTTGCTCTCGCCGCTGGACTGGGAAACGGAGGAGCGGGTGGAGACCCTCGCGCGGTACGACGGTTATATTCAAAAGCAGCAGGATCAGGTGTCCCGTGCCCGCGCGCTGGAACACACGCAGCTGCCAACCGACATCGACTACATGACGCTTGACGGCCTCCGGCTGGAAGCGCGGCAAAAGCTCAACAAGCATAAGCCCGCCAGCATTGGCATGGCGGGGCGCATCTCCGGCGTGACGCCCGCGGATGTCAACGTGCTGCTGATCTACGTCAAACGCGGGTTTCCCACCGCAAAGAGTGAAACGGAGGAACGCGCATGATTACTCAGATCCTCTCGCCGTTGCGCCCCGATTTGAAGGCGGCGCAGCTGCAACAGTTTGAGACGTATTACGCCATGCTTGCGGACTGGAACACGCGCGTGAATTTAACCGCGATCACCGAGCCGGAAGATGTTGCAAAAAAGCATTTTCTCGATTCGCTGGCGGCTGCGCCGTATCTCAAGCCGAATGCCAGCGTGGCGGATGTCGGCACCGGCGCGGGCTTTCCCGGTCTTCCGCTGCTGATCTTACGCCCGGATTTAAGAGCCACTTTGATCGATAGCCTGCAAAAGCGGCTCGTGTTTCTGGACGCAGTGCTGAAGGAATTAAAGCTCACGGCGGAGCTTGTCCACGCCCGCGCGGAAGACGCGGGACAAAACCCAAAGTATCGGGAAAAGTTTGATGTGGCGCTGACGCGCGCGGTCTCCGCTCTTCCGGTGCTGTGCGAACTCACGCTTCCGCTCGTGAAGGTTGGCGGCGTGAGCATTGCGTACAAAGGAGATTCTGTAGAAGAGCTAGCCGCGAGCAAAAACGCGCTGAGCGTATTACACGCAACGGCGGAGCGGGTCGTGATTCCCGCTGACTACGGCGCGCGGGAGCTGGTGATCCTCACGAAGACGGGTACCACGCCGAAGCAGTATCCCCGCAAAGCGGGAACCCCGGCGAAAAGCCCGCTGTAAGTTTAATCAGAAAAGCAGGAGACAATTTGGAAAAGAAACCCGCAAACAGAAAATCCTCCACCCGTAGCACGGCAAAGACCAACGCCGTTTCCCTTGCTGCGGGCATTATCGGAATCGTGATCGCAGCGTGGCTGGTCTATGGAACGGTGACGATCGATCCTTTCCGCTGGGGATTGTTTGCGGAGGAGCTAATCATCGCGATCTGCGTGCTGTTAGCGCTGCGGTTCCTGTGCGTGATTCGCCTGCCAAAGTGGGTCTCTCTGCTCTGCATCGTGCTCGTTCCCGCGGGCATTGCGCTCTATGCCTCGCTCTCATTGCCGGATCAAATGGTGGAGTTTGAGCGCATTCTTTGCCTCGCCTGCGCCGCGTGCTTTGCGCTGCTCACCGCGCAGCAGATGGACAATCAACCGGATGGCGTATTGCTTACCGCTCTCCTGATCTGCGCCTGCCTTCCGGTGATGATCTCTGCAAATACGAGGATGATCGACGAACTCATGCGTGCGCTTGTGATGGCGGGCGTGTTTATGGTGGTACTTGCCGTGCGGCAAAAGACGGCTGGCTTTGCCTTTCTTGCCGCCGCGGCGTTTGCCGTCGCGGGAAGCGCGAGCCTTTTTGCCGCGTTTGCGGGATTGGGCGCAGGCGTCGGTGCGCTGCTGCTTTCGCCGAAGCGTAAGCGCGGGGGCTGGACGTTTGCCGCTGTGCTGATGGCGGCGCTACCCGTTGCGGCGTGGTTCGCTTCTCACGCGCTGATGCCGGAGGGGAATGTGCTCCTGACGCAGAACGCGCGGCAGATCGGCGAGTTTGCGCAAATCATTCGCGTGCACCTGATGCGCGCTTTGGCAATCGGACTCTTTCTGCTTTCCATCCGGTTTTTCTCGCGCCGGGAGGATGCGGCAATCCCAGTCATTTTCGCGCTGGCGGGCTGTGCTGCGGCAAGGCTCTTGCTGTTTGTCGCGGCACCCGATGTCTGGATGGATGCGCTGCCTCTCTGCGCGCTCGCGGGCGTCGGTGTGGCGAAAACCGCGCGCTGACCATGCGGTTGCTTGCAGGGACATACAACACCTGATATACTAGTCAAATTGTCGAGGGTTCGCAGCATATCGCGCAAATCCTCTTTCCCGTTGGACGATGCGCCGTCCCGCGTTTGCGGGCGCGCAAGGAGAACCAGTTATGTTTCGTAAACGCGTGGCGGAGTTGTTTGACCGCTCCTTTTGGTCGGCTGCGCTTCCGCTGATCATCCCCATCGCACTTCAGAATCTATTGATGACTTCATTCCGTCTGGTTGATACGCTGATGGTCGGCCGCCTTGGCGATGTCTCCATCGCCGCGGTCGGGCTCGCCGGATGGGCTTCGTTCTTTGTCGAGCTGCTCGCGTTTGGCATGTCCAGCGGGGCCGCCGTCTTCGTGGCGCAATATCACGGCGCGAATAATAAGGAAGGCATCCTGCGCACCTACGGCATGATGCTGCTCTTTATGGTGCCGCTTGGGCTCATCTTTACGCTCGGTGTAGGGCTCTATCCGTCATTTGTGATGGGGCTCTTTACCGATGATCCCACGCTGATTGCGGAAGGCGCCAAGTATCTTCAGTTTGCGTGCGTATCCTATCTTTCGCTGACGATCAATCTTGCGATCTCCACCATGCTACGCTGCACGGAGCAGGTGAAGATTCCGATGGTGACCAGCGGAATCGCGGCAGGGCTCAACGCCATCCTCAATTACATCTTCATCTTCGGCAGCTTCGGCCTGCCCGCGATGGGCGTTGCGGGCGCGGGTTTGGCAACGGCGATCTCATCTCTGATCAATCCGATCCTGATGCTGATCATCTCTTACGTGAAGAAGACTATCGTGATTGCGCCGCTGAAACAGATCTTCGCGCTCAAAGGCTTTTTCAAGCCGTTCTGGAGTCGCGCGCTTTCGGTGCTGCTCAACGAGTTTTTCTGGAGCATCTCGATCCTCGTGGTCAACATGGTCTTTGGACGCATGGGTACCGATAACTACGCAGCGCTGACCGTGGAGCGAACCATTGAGGGACTCGTCTTCGTCTTCTTCGTCGGCCTTTGCAACGCCTGCAATATCCTCGTTGGCAAGGCCATCGGCGCGGGAGATCACGAGAAGGGCATCCTCTATTCGCGCAGGTTCATGGTGCTTACTCCCATCATCGGCATCCTTGCGGGTCTGCTCATCGTGGCGCTTCGGTATCCGTTGGTCGGTTTATTCGACCTTTCGGAGACCGCGAAACAAACGGCGCGCACGCTTTTAGTGATCTTTGCAATCGACGCCGCGGTGCGCTATATCCCCTATGTGGAAGTGGTCGGCATCTTCCGCGCGGGCGGGGACACGCGCATGGGGCTCATCACGGACTTTGTCTGCCATTATGCGTTCATTACGCCTGCGGTCATCCTTGCGGGATTGGTTTGGAAGCTGCCGTTCATCACCACCTATATCATCATGCTGGCGGTGGATGACATCTCCAAGCTCATCATCACGATTCCGTATTACCGCACGATGCGCTGGATCAAGCCCATCACGCAAGCAGAGCCGTTGGAGCGGGAAGAGGCGATCATCGAAAGCGGCGGGGAACCGACGCTCTGATACAAGCGGGATTTGCTTTTTCGGTAAATATGTTATAATCAATCTTGCCCGCGGTGCTTGCCGCGGGTTATGCGCTTCAAATCAGGAGAGAACAGCCTGATTGCGCGGTGATATTTCCGGCATTACTTTGGATTTCGGCGGGGTGGCAAAATCCCCGCGCCTGGGGGGAGTACTTGGCGCGTATGCATAAGGCGAAGATGGGGTTAAAACCAATCAACGTTTTACCAATCGGTTTTATCGTGGTGATTTTGGTCGGAGCGCTATTGCTGATGCTGCCGATCGCAAACCGCGATGGCAAGGTGTTCCCGTTTTTGAGCGCACTGTTTACTGCAACAAGCGCAACCTGCGTCACCGGATTGATCGTTGCGGACACGGCGACACAGTTTACCATGTTTGGGCAGATTGTCGTCATCCTGCTGATTCAGATCGGCGGCCTGGGCATCATGACCATGTCTATGATCCTGTTTTCGTTTACGGGCAGAAAGATTTCGCTGCATGATCGCATGAGCATGGCGGAAGGGCTGGGCGAGAGCCGTCTGCAGGGGGTTGTTCGCCTGACGCGCGGTGCGCTTCTGGTGACGGGGGTGATCGAGCTGATCGGGGCTACGCTGCTTTCGATTCGCTTTATTCCGCAGTTCGGTTTGGCAAAAGGGCTCTGGTTTTCGGTGTTTCACAGCATCTCGGCCTTTTGCAACGCGGGGTTCGACCTCATCGGCGGGTATCGCTCGATGACGGCATACAGCAATGACCCCTATGTGCTTTTGATCATCATGGCGCTTATCGTATCCGGCGGTCTGGGGTTTGCCGTGATCATCAACATGCGGCACACAAGCGATTTCCGGCGGCTGCGCCTCAACAGCAAGATGGTGCTGACCGGAACGGTGTTTATGATCCTGCTTGGAACGCTTTTGTTTCTGTGGGTCGAATACGAAAATCCGAAGACCATCGGCAACATGAATCTGTTTGATAAGATTGTCAACTCGATGTTTCAGTCGGTCACGCTGCGTACCGCGGGATTCAACTCCATCGATCAGCTGGCCATGCACGACGCGAGTAAGGGCTTGAGCATTCTGATCATGCTCGTCGGCGGCGGCCCCGCCGGCACCGCAGGCGGCTTGAAGATCACAACGGTATTTACGCTGCTGCTTGCGGCACGCGCTTATATTCGCGGCACGTTTGAAACGGAGATCTTCGGACGCACAATCTCGATTGAGCAGGTGCGCCGCGCGCTGACCATCACGCTGCTGGGCGTACTGTTCCTCTTTGGCATGGCGACCATGCTTTCGTTTTCGGAGCAGGACATGCCGGCGGGCAGCCTGGGATTATTGAATCAGCTGTTTGAGGCGACCAGCGCGTTTTGTACGGTCGGCGTTTCCGCCGGCGTTTCCGCCGCGGGTTCTTCGGTCACACGCGTAATATTGATCCTGCTCATGTACGCGGGCCGCGTGGGACTCATCACGGTTGCGGTTTCGCTCGTTGAGAGCACGGCAAAGAGAGAACCCGTGCTGCATTATCCGCAGGAAGAAATCTTGATCGGTTGATCTTGATTGGCAAACAAGCGCTCGAAACGCTGCAATACACTAACAACGAATAAAATTCTGCAAGGAGCGGAGAACGGTTTATGAGTAAAAGTTTTCTGATCATCGGCCTCGGGCGCTTTGGACAGAGCACGGCGCGCATGCTCACGACGCTGGGGCACGAGGTGCTCGCGGTCGACAAGCGCGCGGATCGCGTCAGCGCGGTCAAGGACAGCGTATTGCATGCGGTGCAGGCGGATACGACGGATGAGCGCGCCATCGCTCAGCTCGGCATCCGTAATTTTGACTGCGTGGTCATCTGCATCGGCGATGATATTCGCGCGTCGGTGCTGGCGACCGTACTTTGCCGCGAGATGGGCGCTAAAAAGATCGTCGCCAAGGCGCAGGATGACCTGCACCAGAAGCTCTTGATCAAGACCGGTGCCGACCGCGTCGTACAGCCGGAGCATGACGGCGGCATCCGCCTCGCGCGCTCGCTGGTATCTGACGGCGTGCTGGACGCGCTGGATCTCTCGGAGGAATACAGCATTCACGAGGTCGTCGTGCCGAAGGATTGGATCAATCATTCGCTTGCGCAGATCGACGTTCGCAACCGCTACGGCGTTTCCATCATCGCGCTGCGGCGGGACGGGCACGTCACCGTGAACATCAACCCGAACGATCTGTTTCACAATGATGACTCGATCTATCTGCTGGGAGACGACGCAAGCCTCGACCGCTTTAATTGATTGACAAAACAACAGTAACGGATCCGACGACGGCGGTGCAAATGCACCGCCGTTTGTGTACGCGCAAAAATTTGCCGTTTTAGGGGACTTCTGCTAAAATGCTCAACAGGGATGAGATTTTTATGCCGGAGGAGAGCAAGCACACATGGCAAAACCGAAGCGGACACTCGCAGAACAACTGCACGCACGGAGACTGACTAAACCGCCGACGCTGATCTATCGATTTCTGGGCTATCTTTGGCGATTGCTGTATTTTAAGAAACTCGGCGTGCAGGTGGAGATTAAAAATGACCCGCGCGCCTGCAAAGGCCCGTATATCGTCGTGAGCAACCACGCCTCGCGCCTTGACTACATTTACACGGGCGCGGTGCTGCTGCCGGATACGCTGAACTTCGTCGCGGGGTATAACGAGTTCTTCCGCTCGCACCTTGCGTTCATCTTCCGGCTGCTGCAAGTGATTCCGAAGAAGAACTTCACGCCGGATATCTATACGATCAAGGAGATCGCGAGAATTCTCCGCAAGGGCGGCCGCATCATGCTCTTTCCGGAGGGCATGAGCAGCATCGGCGGAGGGAACCAGCCCTGCGCAATCGGCAGCGGGAAGCTGCTCAAGCACTTCGGTGTGCCGGTTTTCGTCAGCAAAATCTCCGGCGGGTATCTGACCAGCACGAAATATTGCCTCGATGAGCGCCCGGGGAAAGTACAGGTGGTCATCGACCAGCTCTTCACGCCGGAGCAGTTGAAGGGTATGAGCGCGGAGGAGATTCAGCGCGCGCTGGACGTCGCCATTCAAAACGACGATTATGCGTGGAACAAGACCGCGAATATCTCTTATGACGGACACGGCAGAATTGCGCACCAGATGCATACGCTTTTATACCGCTGCCCGCGCTGCGGAAAAGAGTTCACCATGCGCGGCGAAGGGGATACCATCCGCTGCCTCGCCTGCGGCAACGGCGCGCGCGTCAACCCGGACTATAGCCTGACCCCGCTGGACGAAACCTGCGTATTGCCGCAGACGCCCAAGCAGTGGTTTGACGAGGAGCGAAAGCACGTTTACCGCGCGCTGCTCGATCCCGCATTTTCGCTCTGCGAGCGGGTGCGGCTTGGCGTGCTGCCCAAGGATAAGCCGCTGAAAAACCTCGAGACCAGCAGGATCGCAGGAGAAGGCGAGATTCGTCTTGACCACAGCGGGTTTACTTACACGGGCACCAAGGATGGAGAGGCATTTAGCTTCCATCTGGAGCCGATGCTGTTGCCGACCTACGGCATGTGTACGGATGTCTCCCGTGTGTATACCTTCTTCGGAGGCGAGTTTTACGAGTTTTATCCCGAGACAGAGTGCGTCGCAAAGTGGCTGCTCGCAACCGAGGAGCTGCACCGCATGCACGGCGGAGAATGGAAGAATTTCCCCTGGGCGGATACCTACGCATAACACGCTAGATAAAGAAAGCAAGCGGGGAAAGAGTGATGCAGAAACCAGCCGGAGCAACGCCTTCTACGGTGACGCTCGACCTGCACGGAAAAACGCAATATCAGGCAAAGATCGCGCTGGATTCTGCGCTTCGGCGCAGCCGCGGCGTCTACCGCATTCATGTTGTGCACGGGTATCACAATGGAACCGTGCTAAGGGACATGGTGCGGCAGGAATATGCCTCACATCCGCAGGTGTTGCGGCTGGAGGCTGTTTCCGATAGCACGACGGATCTGATCCTGCGGGAATTGTGAGTATCAAAAAAAACGGAGCTTGCGCTCCGTTTTTTTGTGTGAAAATTTAAACTAATATCGTCTTACGCGGGGTCTTGCTGTTGCGCTCAATCAGCGCGGTGTAGCGCTCGATTGTCGCTTTTGCGATTTCGTCCCACGATAGATAGATCGTTTTTCGTGCGGATTTGCCGATCTCCTTTGTCTTCTCGGGGTCATCCAACGCCTGCGTGATCACCTGGCAGAGGCTATCCGTCGTGTCCTCGCAGAGAAATCCGTTTTCGCGGTCGCGAATGGGTTCCGCCGTGGCGCAGCCGCGCACGACGACACTCGGTGTCTCCATTGCGGCGGCTTCGCGCACCACCATGCCGGAGGTATCGTAGAGTGACGGGAACACAAACAAGTCCGCGTTCTCGTAAAGCCCGTAGAGATCGTCCTCTCCCGTGATGTGCCCGGTGAAGCGGACGCGATCGGTCAGCCCCAGCTCGTCTACCTTTTGATGGATCGATTTCACATCCGGCCCCTGACCCGCGAGTACGAGGGTAAACGGCTTTCCGCTCTGCGCATAACAGGCACAGCTTTCGAGGATGCGCTGGATGTTCTTCTTCCAGTACATCGGCCCGCAGTAGAGCAACATCGGCTCGTCTGGCAGGTTGAACCGCGCCTTGGCCGCCGCAGCGCGCGCGGGGCTTGGGTCGATGTCCGGCGTGCCGTTTGGCATGACGACTACCTCGCCGACATAACCGTAGTCGTAGAGGGTCTCCTTGGAGCTTTGGCTCACCGTCCAAACCTCGTCGCAATGCTGGTAGAAGTTTACGATGGTAGCCACCGCGATGTTTGCCAGCATCTCCGTGCCCATAATCTGATAGAAGTCGTCATAATAGCGCGAGTGAAACATGCCGATCATGGGGATTCCGAGCCGCCGCGCGAGCCGCTGCGCCTCAAGTCCCGCAATAAAGGGAGAATGCGCGTGTACGATATCCAGCGGGATATCGCGCATACGCGCTTCATAATGCGAGTCTAGCTGGGGGATGCCGGTGCTGTATTGCTTCTGCCGTGGAAGCTCCCTGCTGATAAAATCGACCAGCTCAAAGGGGTAGCCCCCGCGAAAACCGGTATCCGCCATAGGGGCGATGACATAGCACTCTTCTCCGCAGCGGGAGAGTGCCATGGCGTAGTGGTATACCACACGGCCAACGCCGTCGACAATCGGCAGGAAGGAGTCGCTAAACTGTCCAATTTTCATTTGGATGAGCACACCTTTCAATGGTTCGTTTGCTTGATCTATGATTCGGGTGGAGCGCGCTTGTGCCTGGAATTGCGATCCGATCAATGGTTTCTTCGTTTGGTCTAAACTTCGGGTGGCGTTTTGATTCGTGAAATGCGGTCTGCCGGATCGGCAAGCGCAGCGATCGCGCACGCGCGCCGGTACGGAGCCACACGATCATTCTACCATAACACCGGAAAACGTGTTATGATGATTGACAAGGTTTTCCTTCGTACGGTGTGAACTATTGTGGCGCGTTGCTCCCGGACGTTGCCGGATCGACGGAAATCCGCGAAAAATCCAAAGAAGCAAAGAGAACCGTTTACCCGAATGAAGAAGAA
>JBDKRF010000347.1:0-8236 GCA_039683525.1 Clostridiaceae bacterium | reverse complement strand
GGCAAAGCGGTTCGGCTTTGCGCTGAGCTATCACGACGTGCTCATGGGCGGCTGCGCCATCGATGCCACGGGCGTACCGCTGCCGGAGGAGACAGTTCGCGTCTGCAAAGCCAGCAGCGCGGTCTTGCTCGGTGCGGTCGGCGGCCCAAAATGGGATACACTGCCGGGACATCTTCGCCCGGAAGCGGGGCTGCTCGGCATCCGCGCGGCGCTCGGCCTCTACGCAAACCTTCGTCCGGCGGTGCTGTTTGATGCGCTCAAGGACGCGTGCCCACTCAAAGCGGAAATCGTTGCAAACGGGCTCGATATCCTGATGGTACGCGAGCTCACGGGCGGCATCTACTTCGGCGAACGCGGACGAAGCCGCGGTGAGCGCGGCGAAGAAGCCTACGATACCGAGCGCTACTCCGTCATGGAGATCGAGCGCATCGGCAGAATCGGCTTTGAAGCCGCTAAGAAGCGCTCTGGCAAGCTTACCAGCATCGACAAGGCAAACGTACTGGAAAGCTCGCGCCTCTGGCGTGAGACCATGCACCGCCTTGCGAAGGAATATCCCGATGTTGTGTATGACGATATGCTCGTCGATAACTGCGCCATGCAGCTCGTGCGAAACCCCGCGCGCTTTGACGTAGTGGTTACGAGCAATATGTTCGGCGACATCCTCTCGGATGAAGCGAGCATGATCACGGGTTCCATCGGCATGCTGCCTTCCGCCTCATTGGGCGACGGCACGCTGGGTCTTTATGAGCCGATCCACGGCTCCGCGCCGGATATCGCAGGCACGGATTCTGCAAATCCGCTCGCGACGATCCTATCCTGCGCGATGTTGCTTCGCTACTCGCTCAATCAGCAGGAAGCGGCAAACGCCATCGAACGTGCGGTACAGCGCACACTGGAAGAAGGCTGGCGCACAGCGGATATCGCGGCGGGCAAAGCTTCGATCGGAACGAAACAAATGGGTGATATCGTCTGCCGCCTCATCGAGACGGCGTAAGAAAGGAGTCCATGATGGAAGGAAAACCCATGAAACTCACGATGTCCGTCCTCGTGAAAAACCACGCGGGTATTCTTTATAAAGTTGTCGGCTTATTCTCCCGCAGGGCGTATAATATTCACAGCCTCGCGGTTGGTACAACGAGCGATCCTGCGATCTCCCGCATGACCATAGTGGTGGACGGAGACGAGGAGATTTTCGATCAAGTCGAGAAGCAGCTCTGCAAGCTCATCGACGTCATCGAAGTTAAGATTTTGACGGAAGGCGAGTTCATCAACCGTGAACTGATTCTGCTCAAGGTCAATGCGACCTCAGATAACCGCTCCGACCTCCTGCAGATCACGAAGATCTTCGGCGCAAAGGTCATCGACGTTTCTCATGAGATGCTGATAGTCGAATACGCGGACACTTCCGATCAGGTGCGAAGGCTCGAGCAGATGCTGGAGCGCTATGGTATTCGCGAGACGGTGCGAACCGGTACCATCGCGATTGAGAACGCGCACGTGATGGCACTCAAACAGGATTAACAAATAATTATCGAGTTCCACGGCGTAAGCCCTCATAGATTATATTAACTTGGAGGAAGAATCACAGTATGGCTAAGATGTATTACGAAAGCGATTGCAATCTCGCGCACCTCAAGAACAAGACCGTCGCCATCATCGGCTACGGCAGCCAGGGACACGCACACGCGCTGAACCTGAAAGAGAGCGGCGTCAATGTCATCGTCGGCCTCTATCAGGGCAGCAAATCCTGGAAATCCGCCGAAGAAGCGGGACTGAAGGTATATACCGCTAGGGAAGCGGCAAAAATTGCCGATATCATCATGATCCTCGTCAACGACGAGAAGCAGGCAGCGCTCTACACCGAAAGCATTGCGGACGGACTCGTGGAAGGCAACACGCTGGTCTTTGCGCACGGCTTTAACATCCACTTTGGTCAAATCGTACCTCCCGCGAATATCGACGTCATCATGGTCGCCCCGAAAGGCCCGGGTCACACTGTCCGCAGTGAGTATCAGCGCGGCGCGGGAGTACCGAACCTGATTGCTGTCTATCAGGATTTCACAGGTAAGGCGAAAGAAACAGCGCTTGCGTATGCAGCCGGAATCGGCGGCGCGCGCGCGGGTATCCTCGAGACCACCTTCCGCGAAGAGACCGAAACCGACCTCTTTGGCGAACAGGCTGTTCTCTGTGGCGGCGTGACGGAACTCATGCTGGCGGGATTTGAGACGCTGGTTAACGCGGGCTATGCGCCGGAGAATGCCTATTTCGAGTGCATCCACGAGATGAAGCTGATCGTCGACCTCATCTACGCCGGTGGTTTTGAGCGCATGCGTTATTCCATCAGCGACACCGCGGAGTATGGCGACTATGTCACCGGCAAGCGCATCATCACAGAAGAAACGCGCAAAGAGATGAAGAAGGTGCTCACCGAGATTCAGGACGGCACGTTTGCCCGCAACTGGATCCTTGAAAATCGCGTTGGCCGCCCGCATTTCAACGCCATGAAGCGTCAGGGCGCAGAAACACAACTCGTGAAAGTCGGTCAGCAGCTCAGAAGCCAGATGACCTTCCTGAAAAAATAAACGTTGCCCGTAAGGTCAAAAGGAGTATCTCTTGATCGATTTATCAACGGTAAACCTTCAGCTGAACGCGATGACGGTTTACCGTGCAATCCTACAAGATGAAACGGTTTCCCGCTTTGTGCGCGCGCTCAGCGCCGCACAGAGCGGAATCGCCGCTCCGTTTTGCGAAAGCTATGGCGCACTGATTCACGCGCTCTGTGAATACACAGGGTCGCTAGATTTCGCGTCGCATCTAGAGCACCTTATGCGATATGACGACAACGCCTTTTCCCGCGCGGCGGCAAGGGGAGAATCTGGCGAATCGTATCAAGCCTTACGAAAAGCCGCTGCATACGATCTGGAAACACTCACCCTGGTTTCGTCTATTTCAGCGGCGGAACTCAAGCAGGCGTACCCGGCGCGCGGAAACGCGCAGGAGACGGAGCTGGTGCTGCGTTTGCCGGAGTATGCCAATCACTCCGCTTTCTTCAAGAGCGGCAAGTCCGCCCTAGACAAACTGGAATCGTTCTATCGCACGAACGGCTACGGTGCGTTTGCTGCGTTCGGCGCGTTTCGCTGGAACGAAGGCTTATCCGGCGTGGCAAATCCCGATCCCGTTCGCCTGACCGACCTGAAATCGTATGAGTACGAGCGAGGCTTAGTCGCGGCAAATACGCTGGATTTTGTCGAAGGGCGTGGCGGCGGAAACATGCTGCTGTACGGTGACCGGGGAACAGGCAAGAGCAGCACAATCAAAGCGCTCGCAAACGAGTATCGCGCAAGAGGGCTGAGGATCGTCGAAGTCACGAAGGAAAGCATCCCACAATTTCCTGCAATCATGGAACGCTTACGCAACGTGCCGCTTCGCTTTCTTCTGTTTCTGGACGATCTTTCGTTCTCAACCGACGATGCAAGCTTTTCTGCGCTCAAGTCCGTTCTGGAAGGCGGCGTGGTGGCAAGACCCGAAAACTGCCGCATCTATGCGACAAGCAACCGCCGCCATCTCGTGAAGGAGACGTTCTCGGAGAGAAGCGTGGATGTGGACGATGTGCACGCGGGCGATACGAAGCAGGAGAAACTTTCGCTGTACGATCGCTTTGATCAAACCGTGAATTTCTTCGCGCCCGATCAGGCGCAATATCTTGGTATCGTTCGAGCGATTGCGCAGGAAAAAGCGATTCAGGTATTGCCGCAAGAGTTGGATCGCGCAGCAGTGCAGTGGGCAATTCGCGCGGGCGGACGTTCGCCGCGTGCCGCAAAGCAGTTTGTCGAGTGGGTATCTGCGCAGTTGCAGAAAGGCGCTTCGATTCTGGAAGAATGAGCCGGAGTTTGAGCGTGATTGACATTATATTCAGCAAGACAACCGGCGGCGATCACCCGTCGGCTGTTTTGTATTCTGTTATGATCAGAACATAAAGAGGTGGCATTCATTGGAGCAAAATAAGAAGAATACATTCACGCGCGCGCTTTCCGCGGCGTTTCCGCATACGCTTCCAGTTTTGGCTGGCTTTCTCGTGTTGGGCATCGCTTACGGCATGCTGATGCTGGAGAAAGGCTACGGCCCGCAGTGGTCGGTGCTCATGAGCGCGGTCGCGTTCTGCGGCAGCATGCAGTTTGTGGCGATTACGCTCTTGACGACGGCATTTCATCCGCTGGAAGCGCTGATCCTGAGTCTGCTCGTCAACGCGAGGCATCTGTTTTACGGACTCTCCATGCTGGATAAATACAAAGGCTTTGGCAAAGTCAAGGCGTTTCTCATCTATACCCTCTGCGACGAAACGTTTTCCATCGTCTCATCCGCATCCCCACCGGAGGGGATAGAGCCAAAGTATTTCTACTTAAGCATTTCATTACTGGATTATCTCTATTGGGTGTTTGGCACATTGCTGGGCGGCCTTCTCGGCGGACTGATGCCGTTTGATATGAAAGGACTCGATTTTGCGCTCACCGCGCTGTTTGTCGTGCTGTTTTTAGAGCAGTTGAAGAAGAAGGGGAATTGGATACTGGGCTTGATCGGAATCGCTTGCGCACTGCTTTCACGTTTTCTCTTCGGGGCGGATAACATGGTTCTGCCTGCACTCGCCATCATTCTCATCACGCTGCTTGCAGGGAGGAAGAAACTATGTTCTTGACACCTGTTCAAATCATTCTGACGGTGCTAGCCGTAGCGCTCGGCGCAATGGCAACACGGTTCACGCCGTTCTTTCTATTTCCGGAAGGGAAGCAACCGCCGCAAGTCGTTACCTACCTTGGTAACGTGCTGCCGCCGGTCATGATGGGCCTTCTGGTTGTGTACTGCCTCAAAAGCGTACCGATTTTGGCAAGTCCGCATGGATTGCCGGAGTTAATTTCGATCGCATTTATTGTGATCATTCACTTGTGGCGTAAAAATGTGCTACTCAGCATCGGTTGCGGCACAGCACTATATATGTTTCTTGTACAGGCTATTTTTGTTGTATAATGAGAGACGAGGTGAATGCCATGGAAGAGATCAAGATCGGGCGTTATCGCCACTTTAAAGGAAATGAGTATGAGGTGCTATACCTCGCGAAGCACTCTGAAACACTTGAAGATATGGTTGTCTACCGGGCACTCTATGGCGCGCACGGAGTCTGGGTGCGACCCGCACGCATGTGGAATGAGGTTGTAGAACGGGATGGACAGACGTACCGTCGATTTACGTTTATCGACGGTTAGAGGCCGCGATCATACTGTGTAATATTAGTAATTTTGAATGAAAAGTGCAAATTATATTTGCGCATTCAATCACAAAACGATATGATACAAGTATGTAAAATTGCGTTTCGATTACATCGAAAACAGCCAACGATTCAACAAAGCTAACACTGTCGATTTGATGCAAGCAAGAGTGAAACAAGTTTGTCGAATGCCAGACAACCGCATGGAGAAACTGTATGAAACAAGTCGACGTCACAAAGCCATCAAAAAAGAGAAGCCCTTTGAGCAGATCGCTTTTAATCACGGCAATCTATGCCTTCTTCGGGTATGTGTGGATCATCGGTTCTGAACTACTTGTTTCGAGCACGCATCATCAAAGCGCAGATATTTTCATGATCAGTATCTCGAAAGGCCTTGCCTTCGTTACCGCGACGGCAATCTTGATATTTATACTTGTTTATACCAACTTACGCAAAGTGTATCGCGAAAGCCTGATCCGTCAGGAAAGCGAAGACGCGCTCAATGAGGCGCAGCACCTAGCGCATGTTGGTAGTTTTTCATTTGATGCGAAAACAAAAACATATCATTTTTCCAATGAAGCATTACGGATACTTGATTTAAGCTTTGAAGATCAACCGTACACGTTTGATAAACTGCTGCGAAAGGTGCATATCAACGATCGTGACTCGGTTCAGTCGCTCACCGTCGAAGCTACTTTGAGTGGCGGCGAGACGGCGTTTGACTGCCGTATTTTGCGTATGCATGCGCTGGAGCGAACGATTCAGGTGCGGCTTCAATCCATACCGGGCGACCATGACGGTCAATTTTACGTCTTCGGTACTTTGCAGGATGTGACAGAACGAGTTCAAGCGGAGACGGCGGCAAAGGAAAACGAGGCAATTTATAAAGCGCTGCTCAACTCCAGCTATGATCTGGTATACCTTAAGGACAGTTCGCTGCGCTATATCGCCGTGAATACAAACATGCAGCGGTATTACGGCATTTCGGAAGAGGATCTGATCGGCAAGCAACTGCAGGATATCAAACCGGGAGCAGATGCGCTTCTCTGGGAATCGCGCGATCGAAGGGTGCTGTTCAGCGGAAAACCGGTTTTCATTGAAGATTCAAGCGATGGGCGCTATTTTGAGACCATTATATTTCCCGTTGATCTGACGAAACAAAAGCGAGGTGTCGGCGGAATCTCCCGTGACATCACGCAACGCAGACAAACGGAACAGACGATTGCGCAGGAGCGCGACCGCGCGCAAACATACTTTGATATTGCTGCCGTTTTGTTCGTGGCGTTTGATCATGACGGCGTTGTCACGCTGATCAACCGTACGGGGTGCGATATCTTGGGACTACCCAAAGAGAGCATTATCGGAAAACAATGGGTGGAGAATTTTGTTCCGGAGCTGGATCGACCGCTTGTGTACGATGTCATGCGCCGCATCTATCAAGGCACCGTTCACCCGACGGACATCAACGAAAATGGTATTCTCAACGCGACCAATGATGTTCGTCAAATCGAGTGGCGCAACACGGTGTTACGGGACGTTAACGGAGAGATGTCCGGCATACTATCTGCTGGGATCGACGTAACCGATCTTCGCAAAACAATTGAAGCGTTGAGAGAGAGTGAGCGAAGCAAGAGTGTACTGCTCTCCAACTTGCCGGGCATGGCATACCGCTGCTCTTATGATCGCAACTGGACGATGCACTTTGCTTCTAACGGTTGCTTTGCGCTGACCGGATATCTGCCGGAGGAGCTCCTTGAGAACAAGGTGATGTCGTTCAACGAAATCATTTGCCCGGAATATCGCGAACCCGTCTGGAACGACAGCGTAGAGCATCTCTCCAAGAATCGCGGCAACCGCTATGAATATGAGATTCTCACATCCTCCGGTGAGCGA
Source organism: Clostridiaceae bacterium (assembly GCA_039683525.1). Classification (GTDB taxonomy): domain Bacteria; phylum Bacillota; class Clostridia; order Christensenellales; family CAG-138; genus UBA7703. The sequence continues at coordinate 1,083 of JBDKRF010000347.1, read as the reverse complement.
AAATGGGTGCTCGATATCAATGAAGGCATCTATGACGAGTCGGGGGAGATCGTTGCGCTGGAAGGCATTATCATCGACATCACCAAGACAAAGCTGCAATTTTTGCAGATCCAATATCTCAGCAACCATGATCAACTCACTGGGCTGCATAACCGTCAATTCTACGATACGGCTAAGAAAGCTCTTGATTCCGAGGAGAATCTACCGCTTTCCGTGTTCTTCGTCGATATCAACGGGTTAAAACTCATCAACGACGCGTTCGGATATGACGTAGGCGATCACATCATTCAATCGACCGCTGCCGTACTCAAAGCGAACATCAAGCAAAATGAAGTCCTCGCCAGGATTGGCGGTGATGAGTTTGGCATCCTGCTATCTCATACGGATGCGCAGGCATGTGAACAGCGCATGCAAGAGCTTAAGAATGCCTTTGGATTACACAATTCCAATGAGAGAGATCGCGCGATGATCATCAATCTTTCAATTGGTTTTTGCACCAAGTCGGATGCCTCAATCGACTTCTCTCAGGTGGAAAAAGACGCCGAGGCAAATATGGCACGGCGCAAGCTTTTTGATCAGAAGAGCCATCACAACGCGGTGCTATCCTCCATTATGGCTACGCTGTTTGAACGAAGCTATGAAACGAAAGAGCACGCCGAAAGAATCGGATCGTTTTGCACAACCATCGGCAGAAAACTCTCGCTGCACGAAGACGATATTGATCGGTTGCAATTGTTTGCGATGCTGCACGACATCGGCAAAATCGGAATCAGCGATCAGATTTTAAACAAGCCCGCCGCGCTTAACGACGAAGAACTCGCCGTCATGCGAACGCATCCAGAGATCGGCTATCGCATCGCAATGGCTTCACCCGATCTCGCGCCGATCGCTGACCTAATTTTGACGCATCATGAGCGGTGGGATGGCATAGGATATCCCAACCAAATCGCGGGAGAGAGGATTCCGTTGCTCTCGCGCATTCTTGCCGTGGCCGATGCTTACGACGCGATGACGGAAGACCGCGTCTATCGGAAAGCACTCTCGCAAGAGCAGGCAATCGAGGAGATACGGAAGAATGCGGGC
>JBDKRF010000346.1:0-4769 GCA_039683525.1 Clostridiaceae bacterium | reverse complement strand
TTGCCCCACTCCTCACTCTCGGAAAACACGCTGGAAAGCCGCGGCAGAGAGACGTGCTTTGCGGGCTTATTCGGGTCTTCCGTGGAGGGACGCAGCAGCAGCAATCCGCCTTTTTGCGGCTGAAGGTCGAAGACCGAGGCATAGCCGGTGCTCGGCGCCATCTCGCCATAAAAGTAGTCGACATAATCATCCTGCCGATAGACGTCGAAGAACGAAAACTGGCGGTATTTCAAGAGGCGAACCTTATCCTCCTGCCCGTCTGCCGAGAAGAAATCGATCGCGTCGTCGATATCGACCCGCTTTCGCTCCAGCGTCAGGTCGGCGGCGACGATCTCGCTCATCGCCTTTTTGATGCGGTCGACATCCTGTTGGCTTAGGTCCATATATTCGCCGACACTGGCAAAGAGCCCTGCGCCGACCGCGTAGTTGATGCGCACCCGCGTCTTCGGGTAAAGCTCGCGCATGGCGAGCAGAAACACAAACAGCATCGTTCGCTCATAGACGCGGTTTCCGCGAGAGCTGTCGTAGCGCAGCAAGGAGACCACGCCGTTTGCCGCCCGCATCGCGCGGCGGAGCGTCACGCGCTGGTTTGCGCTGGCTTGCTCTTCGCGCAGCGGCACATAGTTGAGCGTAAACGTCTCTCCCGCGATGTTGGCTGCGAGCGGGCGCGTCTTTAAATCCGCACTGTCGAGACCAAGCCGGCGGACGATAGACAGCAGGCTTTCGCCGGGGTTGACTTCGGTTGCGATACCGTCGATGGTGAGTTGCATCATGGGTTCCTCCTAAATACAAACTTGCAAGGTCGCAACAAATGTGCCTCAATTCGGCCCGGCATATTGCAGCGCTTTAGCCCCAGAGGAGTGATAGCGCGGGTACGATCTGCTTCTTGCGCGAGATCACGCCCGGCAGGAATGCGGCGTGATTTTTGAAGGAAACGTTGAACGCATGCTCGACCGAGTCTAAGTCGCCAACTGCGATGAGCAGCGTACCTTCCTTGAGCACGTCGGTGAGCATCAGCAGCATCATGTTGTAGCTGTGCTGCTCGGACTCACGCTCCATGATGGAGACGAATTCCTGTTTCTTCTCCGAGAGAGATTCGGTATCCAGCGAGGTGATCTGCGATATCCCGATGGAGTGTCCTGCAATTTGAAACTGCTTGAAGTCGGTGAAATAGAGCGACTCGAGATCGCCGCTATCCGTGGGAGAGACCGAGAAGATCTCCTGACCAAGCTTTTCCAAAGACAGCCCGGCGATCTTTGCCATGCGCTCTGCCATGGCGTGGTCCACCGCCGTACTGGTCGGGGACTTAAACACGATGGTGTCGGTCACGATAGCCGCGGCAAGCAGGCCCGCGAGCTTTTTGCTGGGCATGACGCCGCGCTCGAAAAACATGCTCGTGATGATGGTGCAGGTGCTGCCGACCGGTTCGTTTCGCACATAGACAGGTGCATCCGTCTCCACCTCCGCGAGGCGGTGGTGGTCGATGATCTCCAGGATCTCCGCCTGCTCCAGACCGGGAATCGACTGATGCAGCTCGTTGTGATCCACCAGCACTACGCGCTTTCTCTTGGGTCGCAGCAGATGAAAGCGGGAGAGCGTGCCGACCACGTGATCGTTGTCATCCAGAATGGGATAGCTGCGAAAGCGGGATTTCAGCGTCAACTCACGCACTTCGTCGAGATAGTCCGTCAGGTGAAACGAAACGAGGCTTTCCGTCCGGCAAATGCGCGAAACGGGTACGGCAAGAATGACGAGGCGCGACGCGGTGTAGGCGTCAAACGGCGTGGAGATGACCAGGCTTCCCTGATCGGCGGAGACGAGCTCGTCCGGTACTTCGCTTTCACAGACGATGACCGCAGCCGCGCGCTTCTCCAGCGCATGGCGAATCACATCCGGTTGGTTGCCGCAGAGCACCACGCTGTCTTCGTTGATCTCGGGCAGTCCGGCATGGGTCGGCAACGAGATGACCAGCGTGCCCGAGAGCACGGTTTGCTCCGCGTTGGCACGGATCAGCCTGCCATCGAGGCTTGCGAGCAGGTTGAAGATCGGAATGCCCTCAATGCGGCTGTTTTTGATAAAGCGCATGTCGTAGGCCGCGATCTCCTCCGGCGTAAGCATGCCATAGAGCCTGCCTTCCTCATCGGTCACCGGCAGGGTGGGTACGCCGGCCGTGTCAGACACGATGGTCTGCCAGGCATGGTAGACGCTGACCGCGGCGGATAGGATGGGCGGCGTGTCATAGTCGAGATCCGAAACCTGCGTGCGTACGGTGTGTAGCAGCATCGGCGCGGGAAAGTCAAATTTTTTGAGAAGCATCTCCGTCTGGTCGCTGAGTTCTCCGATGCGTGCGGCGAGATACGCGCGCTCACCCAATGCGTTTTTCAGCATTGCGTAGGAGATGGCGGCTACGATAGAGTCCGTGTCCGGATTGCGGTGGCCCGTGATGTAGATGGGTTCCATGCGTCCTCCGAAAATGTTCCGTGATGACGGCGGGAAAAACACCGCACCAGGGAATCTGTTGTGGTATCATTCTAATCTGATCGCGGGCGCTTTACAAGCTTATGCGGTGCCCGGACAAACGAAAATTTAGTTGTAACGAAATGTTTGAAATTTGCGGAATCAAAAGAGGGCGGGAAATCCCGCCCTCCTATCGGATGCTGCTTTTGTTGACGCGGCGCAATGCCATCCGGCTTTCGCCGGTTACCGTTCGTTTCCGACGAAAAACAACGCAATGGTGCCGGGGCCGGAGTGCGCGCCGATACTCGTTCCGATATCATCCACATGGATCATCATGTCGGGATATTTCTCGTGTACGAGAGAGGCCACATAGTCCGCGTCCGCCTTTGCGTCGCAGTGACCGATGAACACCGTGTCCGTCGCCTGCGGGTCGACGGTCTTCTCCATGTGCTCAAACAGTCCGCGCAGAGATTTCTTTCTGCCCTGTACTTTTTCCACCGCGACGAGGTAGCCCTCGTTGTCCACGTGCATGACGGGCTTGATGTTAAGGATCGTTGCGATGGCGGCGGTAGCGCCGCTGATGCGGCCGCCCCGCTTGAGATAGACAAGGTCGTCCACCGTAAACCAGTGTACGAAGCGGAGCTTGTTCTCCTCCACCCACGCGGCAAGCGCTTCAAGGCTCAGGTTCTGCTTGCGCGCGGCGTAGTAGACCAGCAGACCTTCGCCAAGGGAAGCGGAGCAGGAGTCGATCACGACCACTTTGCGATCAGGATACTTCGCTTTGAGCTCTTCCGCCGCGTTGAATGCGCTCTGCACCGTGCCGGAGAGCTTGGAGGAAAAACCGATATACAGCACGTCCTCGCCGCTCTTGAGCACCGGCTCAAACGCTTCGAGAAACGCAAAGGCGTTCACCTGCGCGGTGATGACGCCAATGCCCGCGCGCATCTTGGCAAAAAATGTCTCAATGGGCATGTCAGACCGACCGGGTACGTAGAAATACTCTTTCTCCTCCATGGTGAACCCCATGGGAAGAATGGTTACGTTTAGCTGCTCGGCAAATTGCACCGGCAGGTCGCTGGTCGCATCGGTAAAGATTCGATAACTCATGCGTTGCCTCGTTTCCGCGCGCGGGTTGCGCGCAATTTCAATCAGGGTGAATTACAAACTGGTGAACGGTAGAGATTAAGAAATAATCGATAACCATTGCTTTTATTCTATCGTGGATTGATCCGGCTGGCAAGCATTTCGGCGCGTTCGTGATTGGTAAATTGAAACCAGAATAGGCGTGTGTTTGTTATGCATACACGTGTTGTGATATAATCCTGAAACGAAAGCGGAATTTGCCGTGATTGCGTCAATTTTGCGAAACCATGCGGTTTTTTCGCAAAAGGATGCGGCTTATGCTATAATATCGCTGCGCATGATTTGCGCTTAATATGATGAAGTAACGGAAGACGGCGTCTTCCTGCGTGTTTCAACAAACGGAACTTTAGGAGAGTGTTTGCATGAGAAAGCTCATCTCGGTCGGCATGGCGACGCTGGCCTCCATGTTGCTGATTTTGATCATGGTGTTTACATCGATCGGGTTCGTCATCAATGACGATACATTCGTCAACAACGAGTTCACCAAGCTTGCCATCAGCTCGAAGATGGGCATCAGCAACAGCGACCTCGTCACCTCGTTCAATCGCCTTGTCGATTATATGGAAGGCGACGCTTCAGACATCAACGTGACGGTCACCGTCAACGGTGAGCAGAAGCAAATGTTCGATTACCCGCAGGAAGAGGAGCACATGGCGGATGTGCAGAAGATCTATACCTCCATCGCGTCTTATCGGGATGTCGGTGTACTGGTCATGCTGATTCTGTTCCTCTTTGCGGCGGTGGTTAATTTCCGCAAAGCACCGCAATATTTGGCGCAGGGGTATCTCTCCGGCTCATTTGTGTTCCTGCTGATCTTCGGGTTCCTGGGTACATGGGCAGCGCTGGACTTCACAAATTTCTGGACGTTCTTTCATGAGATGCTCTTCTGGAACGACCTCTGGCTCTTTGACGGAACGCAGAGCCGCATGATCAACATGCTGCCGGAGCAGATCTTCGCGGACATCATCGCGCAGATCGGGCTCTACGCCGGTATCGTGATCGTCGTGTTGATCGCGCTGAGCATCCTTGCTCTCGTGCTCTCGTCGGATGGATACAAGCGCCGCAAGGCGGTGGCGCTCGCGCGGAAAAAGGCGCGGGATAACGCGACGGCCTCGCGTAAAAAAGCGCGGGACGATGCAAGGAAAACAGCCGAAGAGGAAAAGCGCCTT
>JBDKRF010000345.1:0-5958 GCA_039683525.1 Clostridiaceae bacterium | reverse complement strand
GCGTTTCAGGCGCGGATGAAGGCGCTCAATCCCGAACTCTATATCGTGGGCGAGATCTGGAGCGATCCCACCCGCTGGATGTCGGACGGCGTGTTTGACGGCGTCATGAACTACCCTGTCTACTATGCCATCCGGGATTTCTTTCTCCTGCGCGTGATCGACGCAACGCAGTTTTGCGACCGCATGACGCGATATCTGGCGTTGACGCCGGAGTCATGGAAGAATGGGATGTTTCAATTTTGCAGCACCCACGATATCCCGCGGATTCTCTGGTTTGCGAAAGGAAATCGCACGGCGGTTTTGAATTGTTATCAGATGGCGGCGATGCTCCCCGGCGGCATCTCGGTCTACTATGGCGATGAGCTGCTGCTCACGGGCGGATATGACCCGGATAACCGCCGCTGCATGCCCTGGTATCGCATGAAACAGGAGCCATTTGCGGCAGAACTCTTTGCGCGGATTCGCCAGGCCAAAGGGGGCGTCATTCAGTCTCTTCGCCCGATCAATGCGGATCTTGTGGAAGTTCAACTGATCGGCGGGCGCATGACGATCTGCATGTCCCGATAAACAAGAGGTGTGACATTGATCAAACAATGGTGGAAAGAGCGGGTATTTTACCAGATTTACCCGCGTAGTTTTCTGGATACGAACGGTGACGGCGTGGGCGATCTGCGCGGCATCATCGAAAAGCTCGACTATCTTAAGTCGCTGGGCATCGGAGCCATCTGGCTCTGCCCGGTGTATGACTCGCCCAACGACGACAACGGCTACGACATCCGCGACTACGAGCGGATCATGGCGGAGTTCGGCACGATGGCGGATTTTGACGCACTGCTGAGCGGCCTCCACGCGCGGGATATCAAGCTCGTGATGGATCTCGTGGTGAACCATAGTTCTGACGAGCACGCGTGGTTTACGGAGTCGAGAAAGTCGAAAGACAATCCGTATCGCGATTATTATATCTGGCGCGACGGCAAAGACGGCGGAACCCCCAACAACTGGGCTTCTTTTATTGCGCCGTCGGCATGGAAGCAGGATGAAATAACAGGGCAATATTATCTGCATCTGTTTTCCGAGAAGCAGCCTGATTTGAACTGGGAAAACCCCGCTGTGCGACAGGAAATCTACGCGATGGTGAACCGCTGGTTTGACCGCGGGGTGGACGGATTTCGCATGGACGTGATCAACTGTATCGCTAAGGACGAAGGTCTGCCGGATGGCGCAGGATCGCCGAACGCCGCAGGCTATACGCTCGCGGTGGAGCGCTTTGCCAACCGCCCGAAGTTTTACGACTATCTGCGCGAACTGCGTCAAAACTGCTTTGCGGGTAGAGACTGCCTGTGCCTCGCGGAGGCGCCGTTTACCTCGCCGGAAGAGGGCGCGAAAATGCTCGACGAAAAAGAGGGCATCTTCGACCTGATCTTTCCGTTTGACCTGATGGAGATTGACGACGGTCCACAAGGAAAATATGACCCTGCTCCGTGGACGCTCAAACACTTCAAAGAGATCGTCAACCGCTGGCAAACCGCGACCGAACACGGCTGGGGCAGCCTGTTTTGGTCCAATCACGATCAGGCGCGGGCGGTATCCCGCTTTGGCTGCACGGCAAGTGAAGAGCTGCGCGTCCGCTCGGCAAAGATGCTCGCGGTCGCCATGCATCTGCTGCGCGGAACACCGTTTGTCTATCAAGGGGAAGAGCTCGGCATGACGAATACACCGTTTCCGGATGAATCGGCGATTCGCGACATCGAAGGGCTCAACGTGCTCAACGAAGCGCGCATGACTGGACGGCTTGCGTCCACATGGCGGGGGATACTGCACAAAGGGCGAGATCACGCGAGAACGCCGATGCAGTGGAACGGGTCTGCAAACGCGGGTTTTACTTCGGGCGAACCGTGGATTATGGTGAACCCGAATTATGAATCGATCAACGTGGAGACGGAGGAGACGGACGCGGAGTCCGTGCTGAACTTCTACCGAACGCTGATCGCGCTGCGAAACAGCAGCAAAACCCTGCAATACGGCGCTTACAGCCCACTCTGGACGGAACACAAGCAGATTTTCGCCTATCAGCGTGTACTGAACGGCGAAATCTTTACCGTGGTTTGCAATATGAGCGGGGAAATTGCTCAAATGCCTGCTGTCCCGGCGGTAAAAAAAATCCTGACCAACGTTGTGAACGCGGATCAGGAACGATTGATGCCATATGAAGCCCGGGTATTGAAGGCGTAAAAGAGATTTGCTACTGGATCGGACACACCGATTGAATCGCATCCGCAAGAAACGGTACCGTATTCAAGGCGGCTTGCAGCGTGTCCGCATTGGTGCCGATCTCCGCAAGCAGGCACAACCCCATATGTTGATTGAAACGCCCTACTTTCAGACGGATTGGCTTGACCAGATCCGTCTGTTTTGCTGTGATCGCGTCCATGAGCGAGAGCGCAAAGGTATAGTTGTTCTTCCAGTTTGGCAGGAGGTCATATTCACCGTCGTAGGTGCCGATGCCCGTTCCGACCACGAAGAAGAGCTTCGCGTAGGGAACATTGTCGATCAGGATCGTGTTGTCCGAATGTCCCTGCTGGCTGCTGGAGTTTCGGTGCAGGTCGAGATACAGATCGATATTGTCGTATTTCTGCATCACCGCAAGCGAACGGGAATATGCACTGGTGATGTCCTCGCCTTCCACGTTGCTCGTGTCGTGGATGACCGTAAAGCCGCGTTTTTCGAGCGCCTTTTGCAGCGCGTTTCCCACGGCGACGACGTTATACCGCGTGTTCTCCGTGCGTCCGCGTTCGGTTTCCACGTATTCGCCTTTTTTGGTCATCAGATACGATTCCGTCGCATGTGTATGGTAGATCAGTACGACCGGCTTGTGGTCAAAGGGATAGTTTGCGGGGCTAAACTGCGCTACGATGTCGCTTCTGAGCGTGATATCGCCGTCTTTGTCGATGATCATCTCCGGCACAGGCGTCGGCGAAGGTGCTGTCGTAGGCGGAACCAACTCAATCACGAGCGGCGTCATCGTGTCCGCTTCGGGGGATGCGGTCGGGTTTGCCGTCTGCACCGCGCCGCAACCGAAAAAGCCAAACAGCGCAGCTCCGCAGAAAATGACTGCAAAGAAGCGCTCGACCGGGCGATCATGCTTCATTCCAAGTCCTTTCTGCTCCCGCAGCGTCGCGCGAACAATCTTACGATTTCAAACGCGTGCCTCTTTTTGGGTGGCTTTCTTTTTTGCCGGATTTTTGCGGGGCGGTCGGATCGCTGACGGTTGCCCGCTGAAGCAGGATGTGCTGAATGATCTCTTCGAAGAACAGGAAGAACACCGTTCTGGTTTTTTCGTATGGCAAGAGCCCCTGCGGCTGCGGAAACTTGGACAGCCAGAAGATGCGGTCACACTGTCCGAATAGGTTTGTGTTGTATTCCTCCGCGACGATGACCACATCGCAGCCCTTCTTCTTCGACTCCGCGCAAACGTTTTGAAACGATTGAAAAGACCCCGTGACGGTCATGATGATGAGCAGCGTGTTCTCGTCCGCAATCGACGCGACAGAGATCTCGTCCGAGAGCGCCACGATGATCTTATTGGAGAAAATGCGCAGGCGATACTCGAAATATTGCGCGCAGAGGAAGGAAGGCCCGTAGCCAAAGAGGATGATGTTGTTGTGGTTTTCCATGAGCTCCAACAGTTCTGTGACCATGCTGTCGTCGAAGCTGTCGATATACTGGCGCACGCGGCTGAGCTCGCTGGAGTGTTTCTCCTGCGGCATTTCGCGGCCCTGCAAAAACTGCATGTATTGTTTATAGCCGTCAAAGCCGAGCTTCTGCACAAACTTGGAAATCTTCGATACGGAACAGCCGCATAGCTCCGCCGCCTGTCCGATGCGCACCACGTCGTTTGACTGTGCGTATTCGGACAGTTTTTGGTGAATCTGCAACTCCAGCGGATTGAGATGATTCTCGTCGATATTCATGCGATGTGTTTCTCCATATCACTTGTTCCGATCAAATTGTAACACGCTATCCCCGACAAGTAAATACGATATAAACGGAAAAGTTTCCATAAACAAATAATATATAGCACGATAACAGAAAATATTCCAAATTTATGTTGACAAGGCAATTGAGCCGGTATTAGAATGCAGACATCAAATTCAACGAAGCTCAATCAAATCGACCATATCATTGTCTGGAGGCAGAGAAGTGAATAGCAAGCGTCTTTTAGAGGAATTGAACTCCCTTTTAACACCCGAACAAATCAATACGAATGCAGATGAACTGTACGATGCTGCTGCAGATCGATACAAGAAATATGCAAAAGCCAGGAAGGCTTTGGATGTTCCATCGCCTGTCGCGATTGTTTACCCGATGAATACGCAAGAGGTCAGCCGGGTGCTGCGCTATTGCAACGAAAACGGGGTCAACGTGATTCCCAGAAGCGGCAAGACCGCAACCGAAGGCGGACTCGAAAACTGGAAAGAGCTCACGATCGTACTCGACAGCCTGCACCTCGATCAAGTCATCAAGATCGACACCTACAACAGCCAGGCGACCGCACAGGCGGGCGTCGCACTCCAGACACTGGAAGACGAGCTGCGCAAGGTGGGTTACACCACGGGGCATTCCCCGCAGTCCAAGCCTGTCGCGAAGATGGGCGGACTCGTGGCGACGAGAAGCATCGGCCAGTTCTCCACGCTGTACGGCGGCATCGAGGACATGGTTGTGGGGCTTGAGTGTGTGTTTCCGGATGGTCACATCTCCCGCATCAAAAACGTTCCGCGCAGAGCGGGCGGACCCGATATCCGCCATATCGCGATTGGCAACGAAGGCACGCTTTGCTACATTACGGAAGTGACCGTGAAGATCTTCCGCTATTTTCCGGAGAACAACCAGTTCTACGGTTATCTCGTCAAGGACGTCGCCTCCGGCATCCGGATTCTGCGCGAGGTCATGGTCAACGGTTATCGCCCGTCCGTTGCGCGTGTTTATTCAGAAGAAGACGCAGCGCAGCACTTCTACCACTTCCATAAAAACCAGTGCGTGCTGCTCTTTATGGCAGAGGGCAACAAGGCGATTGCGGACGCGACCTGCATCGGCATCGAAGAAGCGGTTAAAAAGTATGCCGACGGCATCCTCGAAACCGTGGACAGCAAGCTCATCGAAAACTGGTTCAATCACCTGAACTGGTCGCAGCAGGACATCGACGACGAGTTCCAGGGCATGATCGAAAACGACGCCCACGCGGGCTTCACCACCGAGATCTCCGCGGACTGGGAGACCATTCCCAAGATCTACGACAACGTCATCGCCCGCGTTCGCTCGGAATTCCCCCGCGCACATGATATCACGATGCTCGGCGGGCATTCGTCCCACAGCTATCTCAACGGCACGAACATGTACTTCGTCTATAACTACAGCATCCACTGCGCGCCGGAAGACGAGATGATGGTCTACCATCACCCTCTGCAGAAGATCATCGTCGAGGAGACGCTCAAGGCTGGCGGTTCGATGTGCCACCACCACGGCATCGGCAAGTACCGCAGCGAATGGGCAAAGCAGGAGCACGGTTCGGCATTCTACATGCTCGAAAAGCTCAAGGCGGCGTTTGATCCAAACGGAATCATGAACTACGGCACGATCTATCCGCAAGAGGACGGGATCAAAGCCTTTATCAAGTAACACAGGGGAATCATTCAGGGATGTAAGGGGTTTGTTACCGCAGGGCTCTCTACGCCGGGGGACTTGCGGAGCGCAAAAAAAGAAAAAATATGGAGGAGCTATGAAAAAAGAAAATCTGCGGCGCTATCTACAGTTTGCTTTGATTATTCTGGCAGCTGGCGCGATCTATCCGGTCATCTACCTTCGTACCAACTATCAAGTGACCCTTCTGGAAGTGTTCAACCTTTCTCAGACGCAGCTGAACAACTTCTACTCCATGCTGGGCCTGGCGTACGTCATCGG
>JBDKRF010000344.1:0-3879 GCA_039683525.1 Clostridiaceae bacterium | reverse complement strand
TATTTGTTTCCGGTTTGCTCTTTCTTGAGGCGCTCCGCAATCTTCTGCTGACGTTCCGCCGCATACAGCATCACGGTCTCCACGGTTTTTTCAAGCGGGACCATCTTGCCGTCGAACTTCTTTTCCAGCGTAATCGCATCAAACTTGCATTTCGTGGTGCAGACGCCGCAGCCAAGGCAGATATTCTGGTCTACGATGCTGACACCGCAGCCCAGACAGCGCTCCGTCTCCTTCTTAAGCTGCTCCTCCGTGAAGGTGCGCCGTTGATCATGGAAGCCCGCCTTAGCATCTCCCGGGGTGCGGTTCGGCTTCTGACGCGGGGTATGGTCGTAATCTTCCACGACAACATCGCCCTTGTCGAGCATCTTGTAGACGCGGCGATCCCGGCCAATGGTCAGGCTCTGGCCCGGCCATACCTTGCGGTGCAGCGAGATCGCGGCCTGCTTTCCGGCGGCAATCGCATCGATGGCAAATTTCGGACCGGTGTAAACGTCGCCGCCCACAAACACGTCTGCTTCGCGTGTCTGGTAGGTCAGATCATCGGCCTTTGCGGTGCCGTTGCCGTTAATATCCACGCTCAGCCCGACGAGCAGATTGCCCCAGACAATGGACTGACCGATGGAAACGAGAACACAGTCGGCTTCAACGGTGACGGTTTTTTTCTCATTATACTTCGGTGCAAACCTGCCGTTCTTGTCAAATACGGCCGTGCACTTCTTGAATTCCACACCTATCACCTTGCCGTTCTCGACGATGATACGCTTCGGGCCCCAGCCGTTTTTGATCGTGATGCCTTCTTCGACCGCCTCCTCGATCTCGTCGGCGGTTGCCGGCATTTCTTTTGCGGATTCGAGGCAGTACATGGCCACGGAAGCGGCATCCGTGCGAACGGCCGCTCTCGCCACATCCACCGCAACATTGCCGCCGCCAATGACTACAACCTTGCCGCTGATATCGACGGATGTGCCCAGATTGATTTTCCGGAGGACATCCACGCCGGAAATAACACCCTGTGCGTCCTCGCCTTCAACGCCAAGCTTCCGGCCGCCCTGCGCGCCGATGGCGACATAAAAGGCTTCAAAGCCCTCCGTGCGGAGTTCCGGAATAGCGACGTCCTTACCGACTTCAACGCCGGTTTTGAACTTTACACCCATTTCTTTAAGGATGTCGATCTCCGCTTCGATAACATTCTTTTCCAGACGGAAAGAAGGAATGCCCAGCGTAAGCATGCCGCCAAGTTTGTTTTCCTTCTCGAAGACCGTCACTTCGTAACCGTCAATCGCCAGATAATAGGCGCAGGAAAGACCCGCCGGGCCGGAACCGATGATGGCGATCTTTTTGCCGTAGTCGTGCATCTTCTGCGGAATGAAGCGCGTCGCTGGATTAAGTTCCTGATCGGCGATGAACTTCTTGATCTCATCGATGGCGATGGGCTGGTCGATATCGCCCCGGGTGCACTCAAACTCGCAGCGGCGGTTGCAGATGCGTCCGCAGACAGCCGGCAGTGGATTCTCCTTGCGGATGAGTTCCAGCGCCTCCTTGTATTTCCCGAGGGCGGCAAGCTTGATATAGCCCTGCACGGCGATGTGCGCGGGGCAGTTGACCTTGCAGGGCGCGGTGCCTGTGGGAACCACGTTGACCTTGCTGTCGCGGAAATTGGGATTCCACATCTTCTCACTCCATTCGTGGTCGTCGGGCAGTATGGTTTCCGGCTGTGCGATAGAAGTTTTAGAGGCGATCTTCTGACCCAGCTTGACCGCGTTGGCGGGGCAATATTCCACGCACTGACCGCAGGCGACGCATTTTTCGTCGTCAATCTTTGCCACAAAGTTGGAGCGGGACATATTCGGTGTGTTGAAGAACTGCGAAGTGCGCAAGCCGAAGCAGGAGCAGCGGCAGCAGTTGCATATGCCGAAGATTTTGTCCGGCCCGTCGACGTTGGTGATCTGATGCACCAGGCCGTTGTCCTCGGCCTTCCTGAGGATGTCGAGACACTCCTCGTAGGTGATCTTGTGCGCCCTGCCGGTGCTCACGGCAAATTCGGCCACGTCGCCCAGCGCGATGCACATGTCTTTTTCCAGATGGCCGCAGCCCTCGCCCATCAAGCGGCGCGTGATGCGGCAGGAGCAGTCGCCGACGGCAATCTTGTCGTATTTCTTCAGCCAGTGCGAAAGCTGTTCGTAGGAAGCTGTTTTGGTTTCCGCGGGAATGGCCGTTTCAACGGGAATGACGTGCATACCCAGGCCGCCGCCGCCCACGGGAATCATTGGTGTCGCCCCCTTGAGAGGCTGTAAAGATAATTGTTCAAACGCACGGGCGATCTGCGGATATTTCTCAACCTGTGCGACATTCATCACCATGAATTCCATGACGCCCGGCACGAAGATGGGCAGTGTATACTCCAGTTCACCATGCTCCCGGGTAGCTTCCACGACCCCGATGACGAGCAGTTCCTCTAAAATCCGTGTCGTCTCCTCAATCGATTTACCGCTCTTTTGAGAAAGTTTCGCCGGCGAGATCGGAACGCGGACATCCATGTTCAGCGCCACGTCCGCCTGTTCGTCCGTTACCACGCATTCCAGGGCATAGTATTCCGGATCCTGTTGTGTGAACTCCTTTTTGGAACTTGCGATTTTTTGCGCAAGCGCCACGATTTTTTGTCTTACCGCCATAGTTAAATCCTCCTTGCTCTATTGCTGCGAGGTCCTGACCTTTTCATGCCGCCATTGCGTCCATTCTTCACATTAATGCGATATAGCTCCATAATGCGCTCGCTTAGAGAATTTCAAATTCCGTTATGGTCTTACCAACGCATATCAAGAGTAGAGCAAAAAATATTTACTGTCAATAATAACCTTGTATAATAACAATCATTATGATAGATTGATGATGTGGTCGTGGTCTGACCAATATACAGGAGGTGATCCATTATGCAATTTGGCGTGATAGTTGCCCCTACCATTCGAAACCTGTTTGTGGAAAAGATTGTGGCGATGATCCTCACGGGCAAGCTGTCGGTGGGCGATCGCTTACCCTCTGAACGCGAGCTCGCCGAGCAGATGCGGGTATCCAAAACGGTTATCCATGCCGGGTTGAAAGATCTGGAGCGTATGGGATTTGTGTACGTAAGTGGACGGCAGGGTACGTTTGTGGCAAATTATGCGGAAAACGGCACGTTCGAAACCCTGGCAACGATCCTCAAATTCAACGGGAGGCGGCTGGATCGTGAAACCACCAAATCGCTTTTGGATATGCGCCTTGCCATTGAAGGCCAGGCTTCCCGGATTTTTGCTAAATCACATACTAAAGAAGATATTGCGACGCTTCGGCGTATGATCGACGAGATCCGGAAATACGTATCGAAGCAGGAGCGCATGGACCCAAGCGAAATGGCGCATATGCTCTTTCGCTTTCATCGCTTCATCTGTCTGAAGAGCGGCAATACGTTCTTTCCTGTGCTGATGAACGCTTTTCGGGATATCGGCATACTTCTCTGGGAATCCTCCATTAAGATTCTGGGTATAGAAAAAAGCATTGAACACTTAGAGCACTTTACTTCCCTTTTAGAAGAAGGCAAGGGCGAGGAAACCGTGCAGGCTCTTTCCGATATGTTCGACACCTGCCTGTCGCTTGCCTATAAATGATTTCCATGAGCTGCGTTTCTCTCGCTCCGCCCCTACCGGCTGCACCGGAGGGATAGTTCGTCCAACATATTTCAGTACGTTTCACTTCTGGAATTTGGGACTCACTACTTCGCTTCGGGGATAATTCGACCATCAAGCTTCAGTGCACTGCGTTTCTGAATCTTGGGTCTTATTACAACTTACGCTTCAAACTTCATTTCATTCGTTTTCAGCGAGTGTCGGATCCCACTACGCT
>JBDKRF010000343.1:0-7448 GCA_039683525.1 Clostridiaceae bacterium | reverse complement strand
ACTGGTGCCGACGCAGCTATCCGAGAGCCAATCGATCTGCTCGATGATCTCGTCGGCGTCTTTACCCTCGACTACGGGCACAATCGTACTCGGGTCGTTCGGATCGCGATAGATGCCGTCGGCGCTTGTGAAGATCACAAGATATTTTGCGTGCACAAGCGAGCAGATGACCGAGGCGGTCTCGTCGTTGTCGATGCACTCTACGACCGTCTCGCCCTGTTTGCGGAGGTTTGCGAGCTCCATCTTGCGGATTTCCTCGATGCTGACAGGGTCGTTGTAGTTGACGATCGGGATCGCGTTCTGCTTTGCCGCGCGTAGCAGAAACCCGCGGATGTGCTTGCGCTTCTCCTCGTCGTTGAAGTGCGTGTGCTCCACCAGAAGCTGGCGCACGCTGTAGCGATCCGGAATATAGCGGCGGTATTCCATCATGAGGATAGTTTGCCCCTGCGAAGCGTAGTCCGCCTTGATCTCCTCGCTGTCGCCCGTGAGCTCTTTTCCGTTTCTGCGGATGTAGTCGAGGCGACCAATTTCGGTCGCGCCGCTGCTGACCCAGATCATACCGGGCCGGAGCTCCGCGCCGAGGCGGGAGAAGATGTTGTATTCGATGTCGTTATCTGCCCGTCGGATGAGCGCCATGGAGCCGATCTTACCGACAAGATCATAATCGAATTTCATAAAGCACTTCTTCTTTTCTTAAAAGAAAAGAAGGAAAAGAACATACGAATTGGGGGTCTTTCTTTTTCTTAAAAGAAAAAGAAACAAAAAGACTCTTAGGATTGTACGAGGTACGCGTGGATAAAGGGCTCCAAATCGCCGTCCATGACGGCCTGAATGTTGCCGTTTTCCGCGCCGGTGCGGTGATCTTTTACGAGCGTGTACGGCTGGAACACATAGCTGCGAATCTGGCTGCCCCATTCGATCTTCTTCATCTCGCCCTTGATCTGCGACATCTGCTCTTCGCGCTCGCGCTCCTGCAGCTCCAATAGCTTACCGCGCAGCATGCGCATCGCGGTCTCCTTGTTTTGCAACTGGCTGCGCTCGTTTTGGCACTGCACGACGATGTTGCTCGCAAGGTGCGTAATGCGAATCGCGGAGCTGGTCTTGTTGATGTGCTGACCGCCTGCACCGCTGGCGCGGAAGGTATCGATGCGAATATCGTCGGGCTCAATCTTGATATCGCCTGAGTCGTCGTCGAAAATCGGCGTGACGTCCAGCGAGGAAAACGACGTGTGCCGCCTTCCGCTGCTGTCAAACGGTGAAATGCGGACCAGGCGATGAACGCCCTTTTCCGCCTTGAGGTAACCATAGGCATTCTCGCCGTCCACCTCGAAGGTGACGGATTTCACGCCTGCCTCGTCGCCATCCAGCATGTCCAGCTCGCGCACAGTCCAGCCTCTGCCCTCGCAATAGCGCGTATACATGCGGTAGAGCATCTCTGTCCAGTCCTGCGCCTCTGTTCCGCCAGCACCCGCGTGCAGCGAGAGAACGGCGTTGACCGCGTCATACGGGCCTTTGAGCATCTGCTCCATGCGCATCGTCTCAATGGCTTCGCCGACGGATGCAGCCTCCGCCTTGATCTCGTCGACCAGGCTGTCGTCCTGCTCCTCCTCCGCCATCTCGATGAGCGCACCGAGATCGTCAAAGCGCGATTTGAGCTTATTGTAGCGCTCCAGCTTGTTTTGCAGCTGGCGGGAGCGCTGGGTGAGCTTGTTAGCGCTCTCTACGTCGTTCCAGAAATCGGGAGCTGCCATCTGGTCATCCAGCGCCTGGATCTCTTCTGTAATGCTCTCGGGGTTTAGGGCTTTGCGGCATTCTTCCTACTGTTCCGAAAAACCGCCGAGGCTCTTTTTATATTCATCCTATGGGATCATACTTCGTTGTCGACTCCTCTCGATCGTACTGTTTGCGTGTATTCTTCAGTGCGGTCAATTCTTCGCTATCCGCCCGAAAAGCGGGCGGCGCGCGCCGTTTCGAGTCATTCGTTCTTGCCGTGGCAATTCTTATACTTCTTGCCGCTGCCGCAGGGACACAGATCGTTCCTGCCGACCTTCTTCTCGCTGCGCGAGTAGGAGGCGTTTGCGCCCTCGGCCTTCGGTTCGATCGGCTTTGCAAGCTGTACGCGGTGCAGCGGGCCTCCCGTCACCTGCATCATGTACAGGCGGCGAACGGTCTGCTCGCGGATTTCGTCCACCATCGCGTCAAACATCTCCAATCCTTCGCTCGTATAGGCATAGACGGGGTCTTTCTGCCCATAGGAGCGCAGGCCGATGCCCTGCTTGAGCTGATCCATGGAGTCGATGTGCTCCATCCAGTGCTCGTCGACGGTTCTCAGCAACAGCACGCGCTCGTTTTCGCGCATATCGACCTCTGCCTGCTTGAGGCGTTCCTCGGTGTGCGCATAGGCCGCATCCGCAAACGCGTAAAGCTTTTGCGTGATCTCTTCAAACGAGAGCTTCTTGCGCTCGTCTTCGGAGATCAGCGGACGCACAGGCTGGAGGGTGAGCTTGCAAATTTCCTGCGAGAGCGCGGTGAGATCCCAGCTTTCCTTCGGTGCATGCGGGTTACATTTCTGCTGCGCGATGCTGTCGATGGTACCGTAGATCATGGTCTTGATGCTGTCGGAGACGTCCTCGCCCATGAGCACGCGGCGACGCTGACCATAGATGATCTCGCGCTGTTTGTTCATGACGTCGTCGTACTTGAGCACGTTTTTACGCGTTTCAAAGTTCATGGCTTCTACGCGCTTCTGAGCCGCCTCGATCTGCTTGGTGAGCATCCGCATTTCAAGGCGGATTTCACCCTGCTCGTCTGCCGAGGTGAAGCGGTTGAGCATGTTGGTTACGCGCTCGCCGCCAAAGCGGCGCATCAGCTCATCTTCAAACGAAACGAAGAACTGTGTGGAACCGCGGTCTCCCTGGCGTCCCGCGCGCCCGCGCAGCTGATTGTCGATACGTCGGCTCTCATGCCGCTCTGTGCCGAGGATAAAGAGTCCGCCGAGGTTCTCCACCTCGTCGTGCTCCTTTGTGGTGACGGCCTTGTGCATGCTGAAAAGCTGCGTATAGCGCGCGCGGGCGGCAAGAATCTCCTCGTCGTTCGTCTCTGCGTGGCCTACGGCTTCTTCGATGAGCCAGTCTTCCATGCCGTCGTTTCGCATATCTCTGCGCGCGAGGAAATCCGGATTGCCGACAAGCAGAATATCCGTACCACGGCCTGCCATGTTGGTTGCAATCGTGACCTGACCTTTTTTACCGGCCTGGGCGACGATCTCCGCCTCTTTTGCGTGCTGTTTGGCGTTTAATACCTCATGGTTAATCCCGATGCGCGTCAGCCTGCTGCTGAGATATTCACTGCGTTCCACGCTGATGGTACCCACGAGCACCGGCTGGCCGGTTGCGTGTATCTGCTTGATGCTCTCGACAATCGCGTCAAACTTACCCTTTTCGGTTGGGAAGATCGCGTCGTCGTGGTCGGTT
Organism: Clostridiaceae bacterium; assembly: GCA_039683525.1. Taxonomy (GTDB): domain Bacteria; phylum Bacillota; class Clostridia; order Christensenellales; family CAG-138; genus UBA7703. Next base: position 3,975 of record JBDKRF010000343.1, on the reverse strand, counting down.
CTGCGCAGCTCCTTATTGGTCGGAATCTCCACGACGTCGAGGTCGTAGATACTCATGAACTCGCTCTCTTCGGTCTTGGCGGTACCCGTCATACCGGCGAGCTTCTTATACATACGGAAATAGTTTTGCAGCGTGACGGTGGCAAGCGTCTGGTTTTCTTTCTCCACCTTTACGCCTTCCTTAGCTTCCAGCGCCTGATGCAGGCCTTCGCTATAGCGGCGGCCGATCATGAGGCGGCCGGTGAACTCATCGACGATGAGCACTTCGCCTTCCTGCACGACGTAGTCCTTGTCGAGCGTAAAGAGCGCGTTTGCGCGCAGTGCCTGCACGATATGGTGGTTGATCTCCATATTCGCGGGGTCACCGAGGTTTTCGAGGTTAAAGCGCTGCTCCGCCTTGCGGATACCTTCCGCGGTGAGCTGTACGGTGCGCTTCTTGATGTCGCACTGATAGTCGCCATCCTCCGCCACTTCTTCGCCGAGGATACGATCCGAACTGGACTGCTGGGTGAGGTCACTTCCGCGGGAAAGCCCACGCACAAAGCGGTTGGCTTCGATGTAGAGCTCGCTGGATTCCTCGCCTTCGCCGCTGATGATGAGCGGCGTGCGCGCTTCGTCGATGAGGATGGAGTCCACCTCGTCGATGATCGCGTAGTTCAGCTCGCGCTGTACCATTTGCTCGCGAAAGACCACCATGTTGTCGCGTAGATAGTCAAAGCCGAACTCGTTGTTCGTGCCGTAGGTGATATCCGCGTTATACGCTTCTTGTTTTTCGTCGCGCTCCATGCCATTGACCACGCAGCCAACGCTCATGCCGAGGAAGCGGTAGATCTTACCCATCCACTGCGCGTCACGCTTGGCAAGGTAATCGTTGACGGTGACCACATGCACGCCCTGCCCGGAGAGTGCGTTAAGATAGGCGGGAAGCGTCGCCACAAGGGTTTTGCCTTCGCCTGTCTTCATCTCGGAGATACGGCCCTGATGCAGTACCATACCGCCTAGGAGCTGCACGTCAAAGTGCCGCATGTCGACGGTACGCACCGCGGCCTCACGCACGGTGGCAAACGCCTCGACCATGATGTCGTCCAACGTTGCGCCATTTTTCAGTCGCTCGCGAAACGCAATCGTCTGCGCGCGGAGCTGTTCATCCGACATCGCCTTCATCTGCGGTTCGATCTCGTTGATCTGCCGAATATACGGCTGCAATTTCTTCAGCCGGCTTGTGCTTGTGTTTCCAAGCAGCGTATCCAAAAATCCCATTCGGAAAACTCCTTTGTGATTGATTCCGTGGGCGATGCAAGTATTCTTGAATGGTGTTCCCAAACAGCGGCAAATGGTCGCTGTTTCGGCGTTCAAAAAGGCATTCGTCCGCATAATACCCTAAGTGTGAAGTATAGCAGAAAGCGTGCTTTCTCGCAACAAAAAGCCCCCGATTCCACGGGAGCTTCACAATGCAGCGCGGGTCATGGCAACCATGTGGCAAATCAGCGGTAACTGCTCGACGGTAAGCGCAAAATTACGCTTCCAACCGCGCTTTTTTCGCGCGCTGCACCATGCCGATCGTGTAGAGTACCAGCGCTACCGCGATAAACGCAAACGCGATGATACGATCCTGCGTGAGCACTTCATGAAACACCAGTACGCCGATCAGCATCTGCAAGGTCGGGCTGGAGTATTGCAGGAAGCCGACCGTCGAAAGTGGCAGGCGATTGACCCCAAACGTAAACAGGATCAGAGGGCTTGCGGTGACGATGCCCGTGAGCAGCAGCAACACCGTGGTTAACGGCGTAAGATGCGCAATTGAGGACGCGCTTGTAGGCGAAAACAGCAGGAATGCCAGCGCAAACGGCGCGAGCATGATCGTCTCCACCGCGATACTGGTGATCCCGCCAACGCCTGCGAGCTTTTTAAACGTGCCGTAGAGGCCGAAGCTCAACGCAAGCACGACCGCAATCCAAGGAAAAGCACCATACGCGATGGTCGCGATCAACACACCGATCGTCGCGAGCGTAAGCGAAATCCAGTCCACCACGCCGCTGGTTTCGTGAAACAGCACGATACCGATGGCGAACACCACAAGCGGGTTCATGTAATAGCCGATGCTGGAGTCGAGAATGTGGCCGGAGTTGACCGCCCAGATATAAACGCCCCAGTTGATGGTGATGGAAACCGCCGCGGGGATCATAAAGCGCATCTTTTTCTTGTCGCGAAAGACTGCCTTGACCTCGCTAAACTTCTTTGTGATCAGCAGGATTGTGATGGTGAAGACCGCCGACCAGATGATTCGATTACAGAGAATGAAGATCGAATCAAGGTCTTCCAGTAAATGCCAATAAAGCGGCAGCAATCCCCAAAGAATATAGCATGCCAGCGTGCTGAGTAAACCGATGTTTCGCTCTTTCATTGTAGTTGTTACTCCTCGTTCCGACTATTCTAACACAGCAAAGAGCGTCTGCAAGCGCTTTTTTACAGAAATCACAATTTACTTTATTACAATCGATTCGAGCACGTCGATAAACTTACTGGAACGCACTCAGTTTGATCACGCCAAAAAGAAAAATCCCCCGAGTTGCCTCAGGGGAAAGCAAAAATCACATGCCTTCACGCCGGATGTTCCTCCGGCGGAAGACAAGGATGTCGTGACTCGTTAACGGTGCTTAGCAGCTAGCCTTCGCAACCGGATGACGAAACTTCATTTTAAAAAGATAGGCTATGATGTATAGACGATCCAACATTTCTCTCACGCTCTCTTTCAAACATCTTGGTTCTTCGAAAATCTTACTTCCGGCCGTCATCTTGTAATTCATACATCTTGTTTCTTCTATGCTCGTATCATACAACATATATGTGAACAGACTTTTATTTGAAAATGAAGATTCTATTATTTTCTGTAAACAGTCTGTTTCGACCATATGGCGAGTTTGTAAAAACATGCAGATTTCTCTAATCCTTATGGGTGCTTTAAGAAGCGGCCGAAGCGGATTTTTCCCGTAACAACTGGGGTTTTGTCCAATATGAACGTGCGTCGTCCGGTTCCTCCAGCCGAATCGTTCTGCTTTTCTGCGAAAAAGTTTTGTTCACAAGTCTTTGGCGCGTTCAGAACTTATTGCAAAGCGCGCTTGACATTTATGAAATTCGATGTTACTATTTCTGCAAAGCTGGCTTTGCACATTTTAGGAGGTATGATTGAATACACGGATAAAAGAACTCCGAAAGGAGAGAAAAATCTCGCAGGAGCAGTTGGCGCTCGCGGTGGGTACCACGAGACAAACCATCACCTCGATTGAGGTTGGCAAATACACCGCGTCGCTTGCGCTGGCGTACAAAATTGCGCACTATTTCGGTCTCACGATTGAAGAAGTGTTTGATTTTACTGATATCGAATCGGAAAGGATTTAATAGATTTATGGAACAGTATAAGAAAAAGCTAAAGGTACGAATTCTAATCTTCAGCATTCTATTGCTGATCTTCGTTGCCGTTCTGTTATACAACCAGTTTGGAACTTCTTCCGCGATTAAAGACAGCCTGTCGTTCTCCTTCCAGTGCGGTTTTTCCGCGGCTGGGGCTCTGGCACTGGTATTTTGGATTGCAAAATATCGGCGCGCCTTATTAGACGAGCTCAAACTGCGCATTTTGTACAACAAAGAGAATGACGAGCGCATGAAAGCGATCTGGGCAAAATCCGGAATCCCAATGACCGTGATTCTCTCTATGGTGCTGGTGCTTGCCGGCATAGTAATTGGATATTTCAATGAAACCGTGTTCTTCGTACTAATCTGTGTTGCGATATTTCAACTGTTTGCTACCGCAGCTGTGAAGTTTTTCTATATGAAAAAGATGTAACCAACGAAAGACTGGAATAATCCTCCGCACCTGCGGGGGAATTTTTTGTTATGGCTACCTACTCCTCGCTCGGTGCGCAATACTCGCGCTGCGTCGGGCTAAAGCCCGCTCCTTCCGCTCCTTTGCTTACCG
>JBDKRF010000342.1:0-1517 GCA_039683525.1 Clostridiaceae bacterium | reverse complement strand
TGCTCACGACATTGCCCGCGAGAACGGAGTTGCCCGCGTTGTTGACCGTAATCGACAACGAGAAGAACCCCGGATCGCGAATCAGGTTGAATACAATGATCAGAAGGAGCGCAAACAGCGGCACACCCAACTGTGATTTGGTCAGTTTTTGAAACATCTTAGCCATCTTGAGCCGTCTCCCCCGCGATTGTGCGCATGATTTTTGCCTGCGTCATGTCCGTGCCCGTCAGTTCGCCAACGATGTTGCGGTCCCGCATGACGATTAATCGCGAGCAGGTGCGCAGCTTCTCTTCCACTTCGGAGGAGATGAACGTGACGCTGACGCCTTCCTGCGCCAGTTTGAGCACGAGCTTTTGAATCTCGACCTTGGTGCCAACGTCAATGCCGCGCGTCGGCTCGTCCAGAATCAGGTACTGCGGCTTGGTCAAAAGCCACCGCGCCAAAATCGCCTTCTGCTGGTTGCCGCCGGAGAGCGAGCCAATCGGCGTATCCGCCGAGGCCGTTTTTATGCCAAGGAGCTTGATGTATTCATCCGCAAACGCCTCTGCCTCCTTGCGGGAGAACGGGCGGAAGAAGCCGTTGAGCACCTGCAGCGCAAGAATGATGTTGTCCCGAACAGAGAGGCTCTCGATGATGCCGTCCTGCTTTCGATCCTCCGGCAGATAACCGATGCCGTGCTTCATCGCGTCTCTTGGTTTCGATATCCGGATGTGCTTTCCGTTCATGCGAATGCTTCCACCGGTCACCGGGTCCGCACCGAAGATCGCGCGGACGCACTCGCTGCGGCCGGAGCCGAGCAGGCCGGTGAAGCCGTTGACCTCGCCCGATTCAATTTGAAAATCAAACGCGCGCGTACCCGCCGCGCTCGACAGCCCGCACGCCTCAAACACCGGCACGCCGCTCTTGTTCGTCTGCGCGGATTTTTGATTCTGCATGGCGGAGATGTCGTCGAGTTCCTTGCCCATCATCTTGGAGATGAGCTGCACGCGCGGCAGATCCTTTGTTTCGTATGCGCCTACGAGTTCGCCGTTTCTAAGTACGGTGATGCGATCGCAAACCTCGTAAACCTGCTCGAGAAAATGCGTAATAAAGATGATGCCAACGCCGCGTGCCTTCAGGTCGCGCATCAGGGAAAAGAGCTTCTGCACCTCTCGATCGTCCAGCGAAGAGGTCGGCTCGTCCAGAATCAGCACCTTGCAGTCCATATCCACGGCGCGCGCAATCGCAACCATCTGCTGCACCGCCAGTGAGCAGGTGCTCAGCTGCTGGGTTGCGCGGGCGGGTATGTTGAGCCAGTTGAGCAGTTCCGTCGAGCGGCGCTGCATTGCGCGCCAGTGGATGGTTTTTTCGCTCCCGCGCCCAATGAACATGTTCTCCGCGACGGAAAGATTCGGGCAGAGCGTAATTTCCTGATACACCGTGCTGATGCCCAGATGCTGTGCCTCCTGCGGCGATTTCACTGTAATTTCTCGAGTCATATCCCCGAGAAACACCTGCCCGCTGTCCTTTGGATCCAC
>JBDKRF010000341.1:0-3561 GCA_039683525.1 Clostridiaceae bacterium | reverse complement strand
GTCACAAATATCTACCTGAATAATATCGACTCCAATTGCTTTTACATCAACTCCCTGATGTGGCGATCGGTGGATGTAACGAACGATGGCTACGAGGATGGTAAGTGGCGGTTTGGGCTGTATGATTTGGATCACGCCGTCTCGACGGACGGTTTTGAGCTGATCGACAACCCGGTCACGAAGAGCCTGACGAACGCATATTCGTTTGACTACTTTACCGAGTTCTTCCCCTATGGCGCTGTTGGTCCTATTGAAGACCCCATTCTCAACGCCTTTATGGCAAACCCGGATTTTCGTCAGCAATTCTATGACACGTTTATGGAGATTGCCAAAGACAACTTCAATCCGGATCGTGTGCTGTCCCTGCTGAATCAGCTCCCCTATCAAGTGGGAAATGAAGAGCTGGCTTTGTTCTTCGCCAACCGGCCAAGCTACATCTTCGACGATCTGGCTGACTACATGCAGAATTACAGCGTGAACTATCAGCAGGCAAAGCAAGCGCAGGAAGAGCCGGAAGAGGAAGAGTCCGTTTTGTTCCGGCACGGCGCTATGGCTCCGCTCGCGCTAGCAGCGTTCGTCATCCTCTCCGCCGTGCTGACCACGGCATATGTCCACAAGAACGGTGGATTCCGTCGCAGGAAAGGAGGCTGAGTGATCGCATGTCCCAGAATTATCGGCATGAGTACAAGTACTTTTGCACGGCTCAGCAATCGGAGATGATCAAGTGCCGCATCAAGTGCTTCATGAAAATGGATACCCATGTTTCGCAAAGCGGGTACTATAACATCAGAAGCCTCTATTTCGACGATAGTAACAACACCAACTTCTTTGCCAATGAAAACGGAACGGAGCCGCGCGAAAAGTTTCGCATCCGAATCTACGACAATGACGCGACGAATATCTTTCTGGAGAAGAAGCAAAAGTGTCATGGGCTCACGATGAAGGACTCTTGCCTGTTGACCAGAGCGCAGGCGGATCAGCTGATCTCGGGCCAGGAGATTGTGCCGACCAGCGAAACGCCTCAGCTACTCAACGAGTTCGTCTCGCGCAGCAAGCGGCTCAATCTCATGCCAATCGTGATCGTTGACTATGACCGAATCCCGTTTACCTATCCGCTGGGCAACGTTCGCGTTACGTTTGATATGCACGTGGCTTCCTCCAATCAGGTCACGAAGTTTTTTGACTGCGATATTGCCAAGCGGCCAATTCTGGAGTCCGGTCGGCAGATTATGGAAGTCAAGTGGGACAACTTTTTGCCCGACTATGTGAAGCAAAGCCTGCAAACGGGCAGCTTGCCGAGGACAGCATTTTCGAAATACTATTACTGCAGAAAATTCAGTTTATCGAGTGGGGTTATGTTATGAATTTATCAGACATCTTTGAAACATCTTTTCTGGAGGGCTATGCCTCGGCGGATATCACAGGCTATAAAGCCGTCGTCTGCCTGCTGTTATGCGCGGCTTTCGGGCTATACATCTTCATCGCGTATCGCGTGCTCACGAGAAAATCCTTTTTCGATAAGAACTTCGTGATCTCGCTGCCGGTGATCGCCGTGATTACAGGCGCAATCATCTTAACCGTTCAGTCGAACATCGTGATCTCTCTGGGCATGGTTGGCGCGCTGTCCATCGTGCGCTTCCGGACCGCGATCAAAGACCCCATCGATCTGGCCTTCCTGTTCTGGGCGATCAGCGTGGGCATCATCTGTGGCGCGGGTCTTGCGCTGATTGCAGTGGTTCTGTCGATCATCATCACGGTCGGAATGTTTTTTCTTGACCGGTTCACGCTTGGCAAAGCTTCGAAGCTGCTGGTGATCAACGCAACGAACGCAAGCGTGGAAGACGCGGTATTGAACGTCGCAAAAACATACTGCAAATATCACAACGTGAAATCCAGAACCATCTCGAACAAGGAATTCGATATGATCGTCGAAGTTCGCGTGGTCAAGGAAAGAGAGTTGATCACGGAGATTTCGGAAATCGCCGGCATTACATTTGTCTCTCTCTTGGCGCATGACGGAGAGGTTACGTTCTAAACGCTTACAAGGGTTATCCCGCTCAATCGCGACTGTTTTGATTCGTCAGGATTGAGTCCGGATGATTCCCGCCAGAATCACCATCACAGAAATAACTCGCCAGAACACATCGATGGGAGGAACCGCATGCAAAAATTCGCCGCGCGCAAACCTCGCGACTGGTTCATGATTTGTTCCTGGGTCGCCCTGATCGTCATCTTTGCCGCACTTGTAGTCTACCTCAGCGTGCACGTTGAGGATCTTTTGGACGCGGATATGTCGAGTGAGCTGGTACTCGCGCAGCAACTCAAGCAAAGCGGCGGGATTCTCTCCTCCAACTGGTTTTACTCCACGGAGGTCCGGGTTCTCAACACCCAGCTCGTCTACAGCCTGTTCTTCCACTTGTTTGATGACTGGCAAACGGTACGGGTTCTCGGCAACGTGACCCTCTATCTGATCTTGCTTGCGAGCTACTACTTCCTCTGCAAGCGGCTTCGCATCTCGCGATATTTCCCGATCACGGCGGCAATCCTGCTTTTGCCACTCAGTGCTCCGTATTTCTATATTCTCCTCTATGGCGCATACTATATGCCACGCGTGAGCATTCTTTTCGTGATTCTCGCACTGCTCATACAGCCGCCACCCAAGCCGGGCAAAAAGGCAGGCGCGATCGCGTCCACGCTGATTGCTTGCGCGCTCTCCCTCGCGCTTGGTTTGGAAGGTGCGCGGATGCTGCTGGTTTTATTTATTCCGCTCGCTATCGTGGCGGGTGTTGAGCTCGTCTTGCGTCTCTTCTCCCGTAGCAAGCACGCACCTGCCTTTCGCAGTTTAGCGGCAGATGACAGCGGGTTCCCGCTGTACTTCGTACAATCGTTTCTCGCTTGCGTGAGTGCCGTCGCGGGATATTGGATCAATCAAACGATTCTCATTCGCACGTACCCGTTTGAGCAGTACGGCGCGATGACGCCAGCCCTGACGCTTGGCAGCATCAAAAGCACGGTCATTAACCAAATAGACCTTATCGGGTATACAACGCTGTCCTACCTGCTCTCCGTGGCGATTTGGGGCATCGCAGGCGCATTGTTCGTGTGGTATCTGCTGCGTAAAGGCGAGAAGTCCCCATCCGCCTTGCGCTTTGTCTGGCTTTGCTTTGCCTCGTGGGTGTGCTATACCGCGTTCTGCTGCCTGATCGACATTGGTCAGGTCGCCTGGCACATGGTTCCGATGGCGGTCTTGTGGATTCCCGTGGTTGCTCTGATCCTCCATGACGAGGCACGGTTGCCGAATTTTCGGCGCGTTCTGTGCATCGGGCTGAGCCTGTGCTTCCTGTTCGTCGGAATACTCGGTTACTCTCAGTTTGGTAACTGGCCGAACCGGAAGGGCTTCCGCACCAATGATGCGTATCAAACGATCACCGCCGTACTGGAGCAGCAGGGCTACCGCAATGGATATGCCACGTTCTGGAACGCGAATATCTTAACCGAGCTTTCCGATGGCGCAATCGACGTCTGGTGTGTCGGTACCTTTGATCAAAACACAGCACAGTC
>JBDKRF010000340.1:0-8137 GCA_039683525.1 Clostridiaceae bacterium | reverse complement strand
TTTGCGACAGGTGAAACGTACGAAACGTCTTTTCCGATCACGATCGTATCTACTTCGCTCGGAAAATGGCTGTACCGGTAATCGAAAGAATCATCCATCTGATTGGCGGTAAAATCAACCAGACCTTGGTTTGTGGTCAGGAGCAGCTTGCCGCTATCGAATACCCAGCCGTCGCCCGCTTCATAATCATCGGTCACGGACTCGCTCGCAGGCGTATATTCATGCCGCTCCGTCTTGGCGGCCAGCGCACGCTCTTCTTTTGCGGTCAGCTGCTGAATCGGATATCCGTTCCGCTCGGTCTCGCCGTTTGGTGCCCACTGATTGGCGTATTCGGCGGTGTAGTAAAGTGTTGGGTAAGGGATTTCTTTTTTAAAGGACTCATAATAACCACTTAAAAAGTGCTTTCCATCAGACGTTTCTCCAATCGCGCTAAACAGATCTATACCCATCGATTTGGGGACACCCTTCGTAAATATGATCTTTCGCAGTTTGTCGCAATCGGCAAACGCATCATGCTGAAAAACAACATCGTCGGAACAGACGGTGATGGAGTAAAGCGAGCTACAGTCGGAGAATGCTTCCGGCTCGATTCGTTGAAGTGTATCCGGCAGCACAACGTTCTTGAGTCCGGTGTACGAAAACACATTTTTGTTCAAAACGGTAATTCGTGTGTTTTCCAGATTGACGCGTTCCAGACTGTAGCAGCCTTTGAAGGCATATTCACCAATGCTCTCAATTGACATACCCATATCGACCTTGCGCAGAGATTCACAGCCGCAAAACGCTCCCCGGCTGATGATCTTTAAGTTTGGCGGCAGTTGAATGGATTCCAGCTTGTTGCAAGCATCAAATGTAAATTCTCCAATCTCTGTCACACTGTCAGGCAGGTGAATTTGAATGATATGGTTATACGGATAAAACGCATCGACACCGATAATCTCCACAGAGTCGGGTATCTTTCTTGCAACAGGCATCCACGTAAACCGATCTAAATCCGTTGCGCAAATCAGGGTTTTGGTTTTTGTATTGAGAAGCCACCCGTCGACGACGGAGAAAATTGAATTTCCCGATTCAACGCTCATAGTAGTCGGATAAAAATCTTCTCCAAAGGCAAACATGTGAAACTGCGTGACATTCTTGCCGATAACGACGCTTTTCACATCATATCCGTCATGGCGATATCTCGATTTTCCGTTTTGATCGGGATCATTGTTGAAAAAATCTTCCATGCCTCCGTTTGCGGTGATCGTGAGCACGCCGTCAAGAAACACCCAACCCACACCTTTTTCGTAGTCGCTTTCGGCAAGGGACAGAACAGGTGCGGTCAGCACCAGCAGAGCGAGCAAGATCAGGATTGTACGTTTCATCATCTTCATGGCTTATCCTCGTTTGACGACTGTATGATACGATTTTATTCTTTCATTATATCGAACAAACGTTCCAACTTCACGTGACAATATTGTAAAGAAAACGGAGCCGAGTGGCTCCGTTTTGAAGAAATCAGTTTGACGGCGGCTCATAAGCAATCGAGGTTACGATGCCAGCATCATCATAGCAGAACAGAATGCGGCTCCAATCTTCTCCATAATATCCTTCTGCTACGTTCGGAAAATCTTCGACACTGCTTGCAAGTTCACCCTGGCTGATCATCGGTTCTTTCTCATACGCCTTGTGTACTTCCTCTCGGGAACTTCCAACGCCGATCTGTTTTCTGCCAAACTTGATCGATTCGCCCCAGACCGTCACGAGGTACAGCGATCTTGATGTTGATCCATCAAACTCTGTCAATTCGGTGTAGTTTAGTCGAAACTCAGGATACTCAAGTGAAATAAGCATAATGTCTTCTAGGTCGGGATGTTCTTGAACAGTTTTATCAACGGGGACTCCGAAGGTTTGCAGCACTAAATCATAATCAAAGTTTCTTAATCCCAAAGCATGTGCGTAGCCACGATTCGAAAGATAGTTTGATTCACGACCATAGTCTGTCATCTCCCGATCATAGAAAAATACCGCTACTAGATATGATACTACCAGCGCTAACACAATCAGGAAAGCAACCAAACAACCTAATTTTTTGCGAGACATACTATTATTCTCCCTAGTTCTCATCGTCGTATAATAGCTGGCCAGAAGGCAACCCGAGTTCATAAGGAATATCAAAGTTACGATAGACTAGGAATACTCCCTCTGGTCAATGGCTGAATGGATACGACAATTATACCGAACAAACGTTCCAACTTCACGTGACAATATTGTAAAAAAATGGGCTATCTGCTTCACGACTCCTAAGAATCGTTTCCAGACAGCCCATTTTTGCTGAATAGTGTATTAAAGTTTAGAAGTAAAACCTCTTTCGAATCTCCTCTTTCACCCTCGCTCTGCGGTTGAGAATCAGCAGCGAGCTCGCGAGCACAAGGCACGGGAACAGCACGTAGAGCGACCAGGTCGGCCAGGCGATCGCGTTTTGATACAGTCCGATCAGGAACTCGATGGCGACGACCAGAAGACCCACGCACGTCAGCGCGAAGGTAAAGCGAATCAAAACCGGAATCTTGCACTTGGGAGACGTCATCAACGCAAAGAACCAGCACATCACGGAGGTGAGCCCCGTAATCGGAAGCCCCAGCAGCAAGAGCCAATTCCAACTGCTTTGGGTCAGTACACGAATGAGCAGCAGCAGAACGCCGACCGCTGTCGCGTCTATGACCGCATACAGAATCTTCGGCAAGCGCGCGATCATCGGCAGCAGAAACACGGTGAAGACGACCAGTTCCCCGCCAAGCACAAGATAGCTCCACGAGAGCTGTTTACTGACAAACACGTTGGCCAGCATTGTGGTAAACAGCGGGATGAGCATCAGCAGCGAGATAAACGAGGCGATATAACGCCGGTCGACGTTTTTGTCGAGGTGCTCCACATGCGCCGGATAAGGGCGAATGGGTTTTTCTTCCTTCAGCTCGTTGGGGTTGATGACCTCCGTGCCGCACAGCGGGCAGCGTGGTTCGCTTTTTTGCAGCTCTACGCCGCAGTTGACGCAATAACTCATCATTTTTTCCTCCGCAATGAATGCGAACTCCATTTTAACTTTCGGCGGACAAGCCGCAGTTACTCTCTTTGGTTGCTCTCAACCTTCACGGGGATACCGAGCTTGACGAGGCGGGTGAAGAACTCGCGCTCCAGCCACGGCTCGGCGATCGTGCGCGTAAAGTTGATGCGCAACCTGCCGTGATAGGTCAGCGCGGCGCAACACACGCGGTTATCCGCCAGCGGGCCTAAAATAAAGTCCATACGCCGCACATACTGCACCATCTCCTCAGGCAGCTTGGACACACCAAGGTTACTGATCGTGGTGGAGGAGAGCACGTCGCCCACCTGGGAATAGACGTACTTGAGCGCCATATTCTTGATGAACAGCGGCGTTAATCGTAGCACGGTGTTGCGCTCCGAGCGGACGTTTGTGGTGATCTTGACGTTGAGCAGCTTCTTGGTGACCTCCATCGCCATGGTGTGGTGCACGATGTTCAGCGTCTCGTCAAAGGTATATTCGCCCAGTCTTGGGTCAATGCCGGGGTTGACGTAGTTGGCAAAGTTTCTAAGCGTCTTGCTGGGAAATACGTTTCTGAGGTTGATCGGTACCGAGAGCTTGACCGGCATATACTTGTGGATGCTGGGCACCTGCCTGCGCTGGATGGCGTCGACCGAGAGAATCAGCGCGGCGGTGAGGTATTCGGTGACGCTGACGCCTTTTTCGCGCGCCTTTGCGAGCACATCGTCTGCGTTCATGGAGCCGGTGATGATGTGGACAAAGCCGTTTCTCTCGTCCGTACCCTTGATGTGATACGCCTTGACTTCCTTGCGCGTCTGCGTAATCTTGCCGGAATACACGCCGAAGCTATCCTCCGCCTCTTCCGGCTTTGGCTCTTCGGAGCAATCCAGCACCTTGTCGCTTCTAGGAATATTCACGCTGTATTTCAGGCGCAGGTATTCCGCGACCAGTGTCTGCAAAAACACCTGCCCGCCAGTTCCGTCGGTCAATACATGAAAAAACTCGACTGCGATACGGTTTTGATAGTAGCGCACGCGCATGCAGAAGCCGTCATTCTCATTAATGCGCATGCGGACGCACGGGTTTGCAACATCCTGCTCAACCTTGGGCAGTTCGTCGCTGTGTTCCAGATAAAACCAAAATAGTCCGCGCTTGAGCTTGTAGGCAAACCAAGGTAGGCGACGCAGGGTGCGCTTTTGCGCAACCTCCAAAATATCCTCGTCGATGGGTTCTGTCAGCGTAGCGGAGAGGCGAAAGAGCGCTGTCCAGTTGCGGTTCATCGTCGCAGGATAGATGAGCGCCGCGTTGTCCAGCTTCATCCATTTGGTCGGTTTCTTATTTCTTGACATAGCGTGTCCTTTTTATTTGGCGGGAGGAGTCATTTCCTCCGCGAAATTGAGTCGATCCAGCCCAACGCGGGTGCGGATAAACGAAGACATCTCTTGCACCGCCCTTTTTCCCTCCGGCGTGCCGTAGAGCGGGTAGACGTGCCACATGCCTTCTTCCACGACAAGCTTGCTCTCCACGTTTGCTTTCTTCAGGCGCTTATAGACCGTCTTTGCGTCGGAAAGCAGGATTTCGTCGCTGCCTGCAAAAAGCAGCGTCGGCGGAAAGCCGGAGTAGTCTCCCAGTACGGGAGAAACATACGGCTCGTCCTCGTGCCCTGCAGCGTAGGCGATCACGTAATATGCCAGCGATTCGCGAATCAGGGTCGGGTCCAAGCGTACATTGTTGTTGTAGGAAGAGCCGGAAAGCGTCAGGTCTGCCCAGGGAGAGATGGCGACGATGCAGGTGGGAAGGGGCTTTTCCTCGTCCCGGATGCGCAGCGTCAGACTCAGCGCGAGTCCGCCGCCCGCGCTCTCGCCCGCGATGGCGATCTGCTCCGGCTTGTAGCCGGAATCGAGCAGATATTGATAAGCCTCCATGGCGTCGTCCTGCGCTGCGGGAAACTTATGCTCCGGCGCGAGACGATATGCCACGCATAACACAGTGATCTGTGTTTGCGAAGCGAGCAGTGCGCCAAAGCCCTTTGCATAATCCAGTCCGCCAGCCGTATAGCCGCCGCCGTGTAGATAGAGCACCACGCGATCGCAGGGCTCTTCGCATGCGGTTGATATCGCGAAACAGGCGGGAAAGTGTTCAAATTCCACCGATTCGAAATTGACCTTCGTCCTGAGTGTTTCGGCCGTCATGCGGCCAAGCTGATCCTGCGCTTTTCGCGCGTCGTTAATGGTGGCGAATCGCGCGATGGGCTTGGTCAGTCGTAACTGCATGCGTAGCAGCCGGGTTCCGAGTGTTAATGGCATGCGGGAGTGTTTCCTCTCGTGTGTCGATATATATCTTATCGTATCACACTTTGCGTCCCGTCGTCGGGTTTTCTTTTCCGCATGGGGTGTTTTCGATTACTTGTCATATTTTAAGAAGTTTTTCTCAACTTGATGTTAATTATAATAAAAAAAGAAGGGTTTTCACCCTTCTTTGAAATGCCGTGATATCGCGAATCAGCCCGGAGGCCAGGCAAGCAGTCTTCCGCCGAGAATATGAAAATGCAGATGCGGCACGCTCTGCTGTCCGTCTTTTCCGCTGTTGACGACCACGCGATAGCCGGTATCGGATATTCCTAACTCTTTGACGAGCTTGCTGATGATGCCGTAAGCGTGGCCAACGATGGCCTCGTCTTCCGCCGTGAGCTCGTTAACGCCCGAAATGTGCTTTTTCGGCATGACGAGAACATGCACGGGAGACTGCGGCTCGATGTCGCGAAAGGCGATCACCACGTCGTCCTCATACACTTTCTTTGAGGGGATTTCCCCTGCGACAATTTTGCAAAAGATGCAGTTGCTCAATCTTCTCAACTCCTTTGTCTTATTTTACTCTGTCTATATCCAGAAATGCAATTTCTTTGCGCGTGGATTACGGCGCAGCTTTGCTCACTTGAGCCGCGTGCCAAAAGCTGTCTCATCCTCAAAGCCTTCGATGCGGATACTTACGATCTCGCCCTCCGGCGCGTCCGTCTTGACGCGGATGTAGTTGCCGCTGTAGCCCGCGCCGTCGCTTTCCGCGAGCACCTCGACGATACTGCCGACCTGCGCGGAGAGATACGCCTGCGTGAGCTCTTTTCCGAGCCGGATGAGCTCCTTTGCCCGCGCTTCTTTGACCGCCCTTGCCAGATGACCGGGCAGCTGCTCCGCCTTGGTGCCCTTGCGAAGCGAAAAGGGAAACACGTGCATTCGCGCAAACTTTGCCCGCTCGCAGAACGCGAGCGTTTCACGATGCTCCTCTTCCGTCTCGCCCGCAAAGCCCGCGATGACATCCGTTGTGATCGCACAGTCGGGCATATACTGCCTGAGCAGCGCGAGCGCGTGTAAATACTCTTCTGCCGTATATTTGCGGTTCATGCGCTTCAGCACCGTGTCCGAACCGCTCTGGAGCGAGAGGTGAAACTGCCGGCAGATCTTCGGGTTCCCCGCAAGCGCCTTGGCCACGGGTTTGGTGACAAACAGAGGCTCCAGCGAACCCAGGCGAATGCGCCGGATGCCGTCGGGTTCGCTCGCGCGGGCAATCGCGTCAAGCAAGGTGACGCCTTCTTGCGCGAGGTCGCGCCCATAGCTTGCGAGGTGGATGCCCGTGAGTACGATCTCCTGATACCCTTCGCGCGCGAGAAGCGCAACTTCGGTCGAAATCTCGTTTAATGGGCGCGAACGCAGCGGCCCGCGTGCAAACGGGATGATGCAGTAGGAGCAGAAGTTGACGCAGCCGTCCTGAATCTTGAGCGTCGCTCTGGTGCGCGAATCGCGCACGGCGGAGAGCGGCTCAAACTCGCGCATCTCGTACAGCGGCGAAATATACGCCTCGTCCGCGCGGGAAGCGAGCGCGTCGTTGACCCGAAGGACGATCTCTTTTCGCCCGCTGGTGCCGATGACGAGGCCGACGCCTTCGAGGGAGGCGACCGCCTCCGGCGCGGTCTGCGCATAGCAGCCGACGGCGACGACGAGAGCGCTTGGATTCATCCGGTGCGCACGGGCGATCATCTGCCTCGATTTCGTGTCGCTGGTCTGCGTGACGGTGCAGGTGTTGATCACGTACACATCCGCACGTTCGGAGAAGTCGACGATCTCCCAGCCGTCCTGCACGAAGAGCTCCCGCATGGCCTCGGTCTCGTAGTGGTTTACCTTGCAGCCGAGGGTGGTGAGAGCCGCCTTCATGCTTCGACCTCGTAAAGCGTCTGCGCGAGCATCGCCATTCCCGCGGTCTCCGTGCGGAGAATGCGCTTACCTAAGGAGACGCTTTTTGCTCCGGCGGCAACCAGAGAGGCGACCTCGCCTTCCTCCAGCCCGCCTTCGGGCCCGATGAGGAGCGCGATGGTCTGCGCAGATTTCGCCGCGCGCAGTGCCTGCTTGAGGGAGACGGCGGTTTCGTCCTCGTAGGCAACTAAGAATAGATCGAACGATTTTACGTCGATCTTTTTGAGCTCGACTAAAGGCAAAACAGAGGGAATCATACCCCTGCGGCTCTGCTTTGCCGCTTCCAACGCCACACGGTTATATCGCTCGCGCTTTTTGTCGTAATCCTTGCCCGGCACGACCACGCAGCGGGCCGAGACGACGGGAACGACGGCAAACACGCCGAGCTCCGTGCATTTCTGCACGATTAGCTCCATCTTGCCCGTCTTGGGCAAACATTGAAACAGCGTCACCCGAACAGGGCTTTCCGCTTCGCTCACGTGCCGTTCTCCAACGGTGCAAGAAACCGCGTCCTGGGAAAAGGACGTAATCACCGCGTCGTACTCGTTTCCCGCGCCGTCGCAGAGCGAGAGCGCATCCCCCGCTTTCATGCGAAGCACGCGGGAGATGTGGTGTGCGTCGTCACCCGTGATAGTGGCGGTGCTCTGTGTGATGTTTTCGCAAAAAAATCTGCGCATGTGAAATCCTTCATCATAGAACATGTTATGGAGGTATCGCCTGTCACGGGCGGATGATATCCGCCCCTACACGCGCACCAGAAAATCTAAGTTTAGATCGTATCAATCCGTTTCACATTGCGGGTTACCCCGCAAGAGCGGTTGTAGGGGCGGATATCATCCGCCCGCAT
>JBDKRF010000339.1:0-2778 GCA_039683525.1 Clostridiaceae bacterium | reverse complement strand
GGCCGATGATGCCGATTGCCACGGCGGTCGCAAGCGAAATGACCACCCAGACGCTTGCGATTCGGCGAGAGCTCTTCAGCTCATGCTCCGAGCGGATGCCCATGAAGCGCAGCAGCACCTGCGGCATGCCGAAATAGCCGAGGCCCCAAGCCATTGCGGAGGCGATTGCAAGACCCGTGTATTTGCTTGCGTCGCCGAAGATTGCGGTACCGCTTGCCGCCTCTCCGGTCGGGTTGGCGGAGGTGACAAGGCTCAAGAAGCCCGGGATGCCCTTCGCGTTTTCGATCACGACGCCAAGGCCTCCCGCGGCTGTGATGCCGAGCACGACGACCAGCACGAGCGCTAAGATCATCACGACCGCCTGCATGAAGTCCGACGTGCTCTCCGCGAGGAAGCCGCCGAGGAAGGTATAGGTCAGCACGAACAGCGCCGCCGCGATGACCATCGTGTTGTAGTCCGCTCCGAAGAGCTGGCTAAAGAGCTTGCCGCAGGCCATCAGGCAGCTGCCGGCATAGGGCGTGAAGAAGACGATGATCATCACCGACGCGATGGTCATCAGCACGCGCTTTTTCTCATGAAAGCGGTTGGAGAAGAAGTCCGGAATCGTGATTGCGTCCACCGCGATGCTGTAGCGCCTAAGGCGCTTGCTCACGATGAGCCAGTTGAGATAGGTGCCGATGGCGAGTCCGATCGCCGTCCAGCCCGCGCTGGCAAGGCCTGTCCAGTACGCAAGCCCCGGCAGCCCCATCAGGAGCCAGCCGGACATATCGGATGCCTCCGCGCTGAACGCGGAAACCCACGGGCCCAGCGTGCGCCCGCCGAGGAAATACGACTCGGTGTCCTTGTTGGCGCGCTTGGCAAAGACCACGCCGATGGCGATGACCACGGCCATATAGGCCACGATGGCGATCAGGTGTTGTACTTGATCTGCTAACATGAAAGACAATCCCCCCAAACTCAATTTTCGCACGAAAAGAATAAAAATGCAGAATTTTGTGTGTATTATACGACAATGCGTTGCGTAAACGCAAGCAAAACGCGCACATCCGGCGAGAAAACCGCGCGCGCTGGAACTCCTGCGCCGCCGACGCGGGAAATGTGTATAATAGAGGAAACAGGCGACGAGAAAATAACGGATAAAGAGGGATTGTGTGATGCGTTGGTGGATGATACTGCTGCTGGTGCTGCTTCTTTTGATCGTTGGCGCGCGAATTGTTTCCAGCCGCACGACGATTCTGCAAATGACGTTGATCCGCCTGATCTGCGCGGGCAACGCGGGGGTCAAACCCAAGGATTATGATGCCGTTTTGGAGAAGTTCGACGCGCTGGGTACGGACGTTTCCTACGAGAGCCAATTTGACAACGGCGTGATGGATGTTTACGCCGCGAAGTCGGAGTCGCCTTTGCCGCTGATCGTCTACGCGCACGGCGGCTATTACGTGGGCGACGACAAGCGGGATTTCGCGTGGTATTGCCAGTCGCTCGCAAGCAAGGGCTATGCGGTCGCAAACCTCAACTACCAGCTTGCGCCGGAGGGAAAATATCCCACCCAGATTTTGCAGGTCAACGAGGCGATTCGTTTTCTGTTGGCGCATGCGGAGGATTACCGCATCGACCCGACGAGAATCTTCATCGGCGGGGACAGCGCAGGCGCGCACCTGAGCTCCCAGATGGGGCTATATTACACCAATCCAGCGTTTCAGGCGCGCATCGGCGGCGAACCCGCGATCGTGAGTGAGCAGCTAAAGGGCGTGATTCTGCATTGCGGCTACTACAACATCGACACCCTCCGCGCGACGGGCTTCCCGATGATTGCGGATTCCGTGTGGATGATGACGGGGGAGAAGCACTACGAGGGCACGGAGGCTGCCAAGAGTATGGATACCATCGCGTGGCTCACGCCGGACTATCCGCCCGTGTTCATCGACTGCGGGGATAAAGATTCGTTCCTTTCGCAGGCACGGGAGATGATCGCCGCGCTGGAAGGGCAGGGCATTGAGGTCACAAGCTTCCTGCCGACGACGACCACGTTCCCGCTGATTCATGAGTTTCAGGTGCGGTTGAATCTGCCGGAGGCGGTGGCGGCACTGGAGAAGTTGGTGGGGTTTTTGGGAGAGAAGAGTAAATAATATTTGGATAGACGAAATAAGCGCGTCGGTCGTGAGATCGGCGCGCTATTTTTACGAAAAACAGAACAGAAAACAGATTGTTTAAATATTATACTTGGAAAATCTGTTATAATAATAAAAAATATATAGGGGTTTATTATGAGTCAAAAAATCAATTTAGATGCATTGATTCCTAGAGCAGATTTAGCATTGTCCGATAATGACCCGGTTGGAAGAAGGAAAGATACAATTTCGGCAGCCGATATGCAAGCAGATGCATTTTTCTTGATGAATCTTTACAAGCCGGATTTTCAAAGGGAAACAAGCGAATGGGATATTCAAAAAGCATGTGATTTTGTAAGAAGCTTTTTAACTTCAGAATTGATCCCAGCAATAATTTTATGGCAAAGCAAAAGCGGTAGAATATTCGTAATTGATGGTGCTCACAGATTGAGTTCTCTTATAGCTTGGATAAATGATGATTATGGCGATGGTCCTATTTCACGTGCATTCTATGGCAACAATATCTCTGATGAACAAATACAAATTGCAACCAGAATGCGATTGCTTGTTGAAAGGGAAGTTAGGACATATAAAGTGTATTTACAAGCTATTCGTGCAGCAGATTATTATGATGAGTTAGTTGTGCAAACTGCGAGGAATCTCAGCA
>JBDKRF010000338.1:0-4996 GCA_039683525.1 Clostridiaceae bacterium | reverse complement strand
GTTTATAAGTGATCTTTCAGCTCCTCATAGAAGACACGGGGGACAGAAGCCCAGCAAATGGATTCTGGAACAGAAACGCAAGAAAAAATAGAACAAGTTACAGGATTGTTTCAAAAAAGCACAGCCGCGCGATGAAAACCGTGTTAAAATGAAGACAATAGAAAACGAATCGTAACGATCAAATCTACTGCGATCAACGCCGCATTCTTCTTTGCGGGATAGCACACATCAAGACGGATCGCCGGATCCATTGGAAAGCGTGAAAGATGATGAATACGGATGAGTTATCGAAGGTCGAGGAGCTCAGGCGGATTCTTGCGCGCCGCGGAAAGGTTGTCTTTCTAGGCGGAGCGGGCACGTCTACCGAAAGCGGGATACCGGACTTTCGCTCCGGCGACGGGGTTTTTGCGGCCATGCGGGACTACGGCTATCCGCCGGAAACACTGCTAAGCCGCTCGTTTTTTCTCAAGCACACCGAGACCTTCTTTGAATATTACCGTAAGTTTTTGCTGCATCCCGACGCGCAACCGAACGATTGCCACCGCGCGTTGGTCAAACTCGAGCGCGATGGAATCCTCACCGCCGTCATCACGCAAAACATAGACGGTCTCCATCAAAAAGCGGGCAGTCATACCGTGCTGGAGCTGCATGGTAGCGTATACAGCAACCATTGTATGAAATGCGGCAGATCGTTTACCGTTCAGGATATCATCAGAAAAGTCGGCGTACCAACCTGCGGTTGCGGCGGGGTCATCAAGCCGGACGTGGTGCTGTATGAAGAGCCGCTCAACGAGAAGGTGCTCCGCGTCGCGGTTTCGATGATGGATCGCGCGGATACGCTGATCATCGGCGGCACATCGCTTGCGGTGTATCCCGCGGCGGGGCTGGTGGATTACTTCCACGGGAAAAACCTTGTGGTCATCAATCTTGGTAAAACCAGCAGAAACGGAAGCGCGACGCTGAGCATCGCCTCCCCGATCGGTGAGGTGATGCGGCGGGCGGTGCTCGATCATCCCCTGGCAAAAGAAGCGTAAGTTTGCTCAATCCGCGCGTTTCGATGTGTTGGGGCTTCACCGCCAACGGCGTTGAGGCCCTTTGTCACGCACCGCTTCATACTCCGTTCACACTTTGTTTGATTGCCCACGTCAGACCCGCGTGATAAAATCAATTGATATCATAGGATCTATGTGTCCGACTGGATCACGCGAAAGCAGGTTTATAAGATGGGTTTGTTTGATACATCCGACATTGGAATCGACCTTGGCACATCCTCCACGCTGGTCTTCGTGAAAGGCAAGGGGATTGTGCTCAAGGAGCCATCCGTTGTCGCGGTGGAGCGCGTGACAGGCCGCATCGCCGCTATCGGGGAAGAGGCGCGTAAGATGATGGGGCGCGAGCCCGCAAACATCGTCGTGATCCGTCCGCTGCGGGACGGAGTGATCTCCAACTTTGATGTGACGGCGCGCATGCTGCGCTATTTCTTTCAGAAAGTGGTCGGAACGCGGCTTCTCTATCGCCCGCGTGCCGTGGTTTGCATTCCCTCCGGCGTGACGGAGGCGGAGAAGCGCTGTGTCATCGAGGCCTCGGACGAGGCAGGCGCACGCTATTCCTATCTGATCGAGGAACCGATTGCCGCAGCCATCGGCGCGGGGCTGGACATCAACGAGCCGACGGGGCATATGGTGCTTGATATCGGCGGAGGAACGACGGACATCGCGGTGATTTCGCATGGAGCAACCGTCATCTCCGACTCCATCAAGATGGCAGGAGATAAGTTTGACGATGCACTGCGCCGTTATATGAAGCGCAAGCACAGCCTCTATATCGGCGAGCGAAACGCCGAGGACATCAAGATTGCTTACGGGCGCGCGCATATTGAAAAAGAGCAGCGCATCATTGAGGTGCGCGGCAGAAGCGTTGTGACCGGGCTGCCGGAAGTGATTCCGATCGGCACCAACGAGATGGTGGAGGCGCTCGGCGAGCCGCTCGCCGCCATTATGGAGCGGGTGCGCGGGGTGCTGGAGCGAACCCCGCCGGAACTTGCGAGCGATATCGCGCGCACCGGAATCGTGGTCACCGGCGGCGGCGCGCTACTGGCCGGATTTGATCGATATGTGACCGAGCGCACCAGCGTACCCTGCCGCATCGCAGAAGACCCGATCTCCTGCGTAGCGCTCGGAACTGGGCGCGTGCTCGATGACTTGAAGAAGTACAACGCGGCCATCTACGATTATCGCCGCGGGGAATACTACGATAGTTGAGCAATCTCGCCACAATGACTGGCAAAAGAGCAAAAGAGGTTAATCCAAGCGACGCCGGGTTAATCGAATCTTAAAGAATTGTTCAAGGCAATGACACGATTGCTTGCTATACTCAGCATGTTTCATGATCAGGATCGCTCTGCGCGAAAAAGCGCGCGGGCGAAACGATGTTGGATTGCTATTCAGCAAGACACATGATTTGGATGGATAGGCTTAGGCAAACGACGAGCCGCAAGCCGAAAGGAGTCTAAACGTGCCTACTGATCCCTATTTTGATCGAAAGCACTCACAGGGAAAGCCCGGGAAAAAACCACAATCCTCCTACAGCGGTACTGCCTCCGGAAAGAAGAGCGGTGCGGCTGCTTCTCATGCGCATGCGTCTTCGCACAAGCACCCGGCCCCTTACCGCGAGGAGCATATGCCGCAAAAGAGCGAGAAGAACGCGCAATCCTATAAGAACGCGTATGCCGCAGAGCGCGATCCACGAAGGACTCGCGAGCCGGAAGGCCGCAAAACAGCGGAGCACTCGAATCCGAACCCCATGAGGGACGGCTACGATACCCGCTATGTGCAGCCTAAGAAGAAGAAAAAAAAGTTTAAGTTCAAGCGGTTTTTCAAGAAACTCGGAAAAGAGCTTCAGGCCTTTGGTTCGAAGCTGATCGAGGTGGAGGAGCATCCGCCGGAGCAGGTCAACGCCGCGCAACCGTATGCAGTTGATCCGAGAGCGACGCAAAAGAAGCCCTACCTCGACGCGGATGACTACAAAGACCGTGCAAAAAGGCAGAAAGCACAGCCGCTGACGGCAAAGAGCGCCTGGAAGAAAGTACAAAAGGCGCTGCTCACCGCAACGCGCTTCGTCGCACGCGGCATTTATCTGGGTGTACGCCGGGTGTATCAGTTGCTGATGAAGCTGCCGCAGCGCACGCTCTTAATTGGTAGCGGTGCGTTTGGCGTGCTGCTTGTAACCGTAGTCGTGCTTGCGTTCGCGCTGCCCGGAAAGGCGACAAAAGCGGAGCAGGACGAGCCGATCGCGGCATTTACCGCGCTGGAGACCGAGCAGACCGCGTTGGATAATGCAACGCTCGACGGAAACCAAACGGGTGAGACGACCGCGGACGGTGCTCAGACCGGAGATACGACTGCGGACGGAACAATTCCAGTGAATACGGATGGGACGGTGCAACAGCCTGCCGACGCCTCGACGGCGACCATTGCCGGAGCACCGACCTTCACCGCCGAGGTGAAATCCGGCGACAACGGGGAGATCATCTCCGCGATACAATCCCGCCTGATGGATCTTGGCTATATGGACTCCGATGAACCGACGGCGCACTTCGGCCCGCTGACGCAGAGCGCACTCAAGAGCTTCCAGCGGCACAACGGCCTGGGCGAGGACGGCATTTGCGGTCAGTCGACTTATGACGCGCTCATGAAAGAAGACGCGAAGATCTACGTCATGCAGCTTGGCGACACAGGCCCGGATGTTGAGGGCATTCAACAGCGCCTCTACGAGCTCGGGTACCTGGACAACAAGGCGAATATCAAGGGTGTTTTCGGCGACAAGACTGAGGTCGCCGTGAAGGAGTTTCAAGATAAAAACGACCTGAACGATGACGGTAAAGTCGGTTCCAAGACGCTGGAGATGCTGTACGGCGAAGACGTCGTCGGCAATGCCTTCCGCCTTGGCGACGAGAATCAGGTCATCAAAGACTGCCAGATCGCGCTCAAAAAGCTCGGATATATTACCTTTAAGCCGGACGGTGTGATGGGCAGGGCAACAGTTACCGCAATCAAGGCATTCCAGCAAGCAAACAGCTTAACCAGAGACGGTGCGCTCGGTCCGGTGACGCGAGATTTGATCCTCTCCGGCAAAGCGCAGGAAATGGTCATGCAGCTGGGTGATTACGGTACGGATGTAAAGAACATGCAGACGCGCCTCGCAAAGCTGAACTATCTGTCCAAGGCAAATGCGACCGGCTATTTCGGTGAGATTACCGAGGATGCGGTTCGCGCATTCCAAAAACGCGCAGGCCTCACAGCGGATGGACAAGTCGGCGGCGTAACGCTTACCATGATGAACTCCTCCAGCGCGAAGAAGGCCGCAAGCGCGCCTTCGACGAAGAAGGAGACCAAGAGTAGTGGAAGTAGCTCCTCAGGAAGCTCTAGTAGCGGATCCTCCAGCGGCTCTTCCAGCAGTGTTTCGGATAAGTCCGGTGTCGAAAAGCTCGTCGCATTGGCCGAGAGCAAGATCGGCAGCAAGTATGTCCGCGGCGCAAAGGGATCAAACAGCTTTGACTGCTCCGGCTTCGTCTACTGGTGCCTGAAGAATGCGGGCGTCAACACGAGCTATATGACATCCATCATGTGGCGCTCGACTTCGCGGTTCTCGCGATTCACAGATATGGGTTCGATTCAGCGAGGAGACATTCTCGTCTTCTCTGGCGAGTCGGATTCCGCAGGACACGTTGGCATCTATCTTGGAGGCGGCAAGATGATCGACGCCAGCTCCTCCGAGGGACAGGTTCGTCTCTCGTCCTCCGTGCTGAGCTCCGGCGGATATTGGACGCGCCACTTCATCTGCGCGTACCACGTGTTCTAATCTGCGCGTGATTCCTACAATCAAATTTGCGCGGGATTGGCGAAACGGCCTCTCCCGCGCAATTGCTTATTCAGGGAGGAGACAGAATGCGAAAAGCCTTTAGCATACTCTGCGCGGTGCTCTTGCTGCTTTCCGT
>JBDKRF010000337.1:0-5883 GCA_039683525.1 Clostridiaceae bacterium | reverse complement strand
TCCGCCGTTCCAGATGTACAGCTTCGGAATATCAAACATATTCAAGCCGCCGATAAGGCTCGTGATGAGCGTGAAGATCAGGATCGTGCGCATGCAGGGCAGCGTGATCTGAAAGAAAGTTTGCCGGGGCGATGCGCCGTCGATCTCCGCCGCCTCGAAAAGCTCGGGGTTAATGCCCAGAACGCCGGAGATTAATATGATCGTGGTATATCCGTACCACTGCCAGAATTGAATGAACGCGACGACGATCTTGGCAGCCCACGGACTGGTTGAGAAGTCAAACGGTTTGATCATTGCCTGTAGTTCTGTGCCCGTAAGTCCCTTGATCGTTCCGAAAAAGAATTTCTGGCACGATTGCAGAATGTCGTTGACAGGGCCAACCGGGTAAGCAAAGATTGACGCATATAAAATCGCCACGGTAGCCGCGGTGATGATGTTCGGCAGATAAAATATGACTTTAAACGCACCCTGTCCGCGAATCTTGCGGCTGCGGTTCGTAAACCACGCGGTCAGCAACAACGCGAGCCCAATCTGAGGACTGAAGTTCATAACCCAGATGACGATCGTATTGACCAACGATGCGCCGAACGTCTTATTGGCAATAATGCTTGCAAAGTTATCAAAGGGATGTTCCAAGAACTTAAACGACGTCGCAACAACGCCTTTGAAGTCCGTAAACCCGATAACAGCGGTAAATAACGTCGGATAAAGCATGAAAATGAGGAATATAACGATGAATGGCAAACTAAACAGATAGCCGTATTTGGCGTAACTAACGCCTTTGATCTTGGGCTTTTTTTCTTCTTGATAAAGAGGCATAACCGCTTCCCCCTATAATGCAGATTTGATTCGGTTGATGCGGGCGTGGACGGACGGAAGAGCTCCGTCCGTCCACATCCATCATATACCTAATTTGGTTTGGTGAAAACAGTTGTCTCTTAGTTGGCTTCGATTCCCAGCGTATCGGTCACAGCCTGTTTGAACGCGGCAATCGCGTCTTCGCGAGAGAGGTTGCCAGCGGTGTACTGACGGACCTGGTCACGCCAGAGGTTGTTGATGGTTTCGTCATACTGGGTCAGGTTCTTGCCGTTCGCGAACTGGTTGGCCGGTACGAACACGTCAAACATGTTCTGGCCGCCGAGGAACGCGAGTTCGCCATTGGACTTCGCCATAACGGTACCGGAAGCAACGGTGTCCTTCGTGCCGCCTTCGCCGTTGAGGGTGCCGTTCGCCCACATATACTGCAGGCCGTCTTCACCGGTCTGGAGGGTGATCCAGTCGATGAGCTTGCCAACTGCTTCCAGCTTGCTGGAATCTTTGTTGGCCAGAACCCACGTGCCGCCCCAGAAGAAGCCGACCGGCGGTTCGCAAACTGCCCAATCGCCATAGGTGCCTTCGCCGGCTTTTTCACCGCCGGAATGTCCAGCCATGACGTAGTTGATCAGCCAAGCGGGTCCGAAGAATCCGAAGATGGGCTGTGCGCCAATACCCTGCATATCCGCAAACCAGGCATCCTGCCAGTCACGGGTGTCATTGTAGTAGCCGCCCTCTTTGAGCTTCATGGACAGATCCATGAACGCTTCACGAGCGGGGTCAATGTTCAGCTTGCCGTCGACGATCCAGCCGGTCGGGGAGCTGTTTTCCACTGCGTGCCAGATGTCACCATCGCCAGAGACGATGCCGTAGCCCTTCGCCTTCAATTCGGCGGCGGCTGCAAAGAACTTGTCCCAACCCGGACCGATCTTGTCTTTGACAACGGCGGGATCATCGGTTCCCCAGGTGTCAATCGCCAGCGAGCGGCGATAGATGAACGCACCACCAGTTGCCTGATAGCCAAGTCCAACGAGAGCGCTGTCGCTCGGACGGGTGCCGATATCGATGGTATACTGCGCGATGTCGGCTGCCTTCGTTGCAGCGGCAACATCGATGCCCATGTCGGCATACTTGGCAGCATAGCTGCTCATGTCGCCCTGCGTGTACTTGAGCAAGAATGCGGATTCGGCGCAGTACATATCCGGGGCATCCTTACCGCCAGCGGCCAGAGCCTGGTCAAGAGCGGGCTGGTAGAGACCATCGGTGGTGGCGATGATGGTCGCATTGATGGTGTAGCCGAAATCCGGATGCGAGGCAAGGTACTTGTCCAGCATTTTCGGAACTTCGTCCGTGAACGTGTAGATGTTGATGACCTTGTCACCCTCTGCTGCCGGTGCTTCGGCGGCGGGGGCTTCGGTGGCTGCTTCGGTGGCAGGCGCTTCCGTAGCGGTTTCCGTAGCAGGGGTCGTGGGTGCGCAGCCAGCAAACGTGGCCAGCATCAGCACGAGAGTCAGAACGATCGCGATAGTCTTTTTCATTGCTTCCTGATACTCCTCCTTTAAAATTGCGCCACAATGTACACCGCGGGAGTTATTCAATTCATTTCTTTGAATTTTATTTCCGTCACGAAGTGTACAAGGATGTGACACAATCATTATAAGTTGCGCTTAAGTTTAAGTCAAGATTGATTTTGAAATTAATTTGGTTAAGCTTAATTTCGTAGTCGTGATATTGACTAAAACGCCCCTATGGGGCAAAATGATAACAGCAGGTCAAAAAGGAGCGAAATAAAGGCAAATGATCTATCTCGACTACGCGGCTACCTCGCCTGTCTATCCCGCCGTATTGGACGAGATGTACGCGATTTCGCGTGATTTTTACGCAAATCCTTCCTCATTATATACAATTGGATATTCTGCGAGAAAAATACTTCAGCATAGCCGCGAAACGCTCGCCACTTCCATCGGTGCGCAGACGGACGAAATCGTTTTCACTTCCAGCGGCACCGAGAGCAATAACCTTGCGCTTTTTGGTGTTTTGCGTTCCAGCCGCAAAAAAAATCATTTGATCGTCGGAGCAACAGAACACCACAGCGTGCTTTCCGCAGCGCGCGCGCTGGAGCGCGAAGGCTGCTCCCTTTCGATCCTACCCTGTGATAAAAACGGGGTCTACTCTCCCGAAGTTCTGGCGCGCATGATCCGGCCTGACACCGCGCTGGTCAGCCTGCAGATCGCAAATCACGAAACAGGCGTGCTACAGCCGATTGCGCAGATCGGCGAGATCACGCGCGCATTTCGCGTGCCGCTCCATTGCGACGCGGTCGCGGCCTATGGTCATATTCCGCTCGATGTACGCGCGCTCAAGGTCGATTTGATGAGCACAGCCGCGCATAAGATCGGCGGCCCGAGAGGCGCGGGGTTTCTCTATGTACGGAACGAAATCGCCCTTGTTTCGCTGTTTTTTGGGGGTTCTCAGGAACGCGCGCTGCGCCCAGGCACCGAGAATCTGCCCGCCATCGCGGGCTTTGCAAAGGCGTCTACTTTATCAACACTACCCGCTTCCAGTGATGTGATAGACCGTCTACAGGCGTTGCTGACCGCTCGTTTTTTCGACTGTTGCGTCAACGGCGACGCTGTTTCGCGGCTGCCGCACATCCTCAGCATCACCTTTCCGGGTGTCCCTGCCGAGCGGCTTTTGCCGCTGCTTTCCGCGGCGGGAATCTACGTTTCCATGCGCGCGGCGTGCGCGGGCGGCGAGCGTACCCCCTCGCATGTGCTCACCGCGATGGGTCTAACCGCAGAGGAAGCAAACGCCACGCTTCGTTTTTCCACAGGGTTTGACAGCAAATTAAGTGATGCCGATGAAACATCGAACGCAATCGATTTCGCAATCCGCCAGTAAATTTGTACTTGAAATCCGTTTACTTAATTTTTACTTATATTTATCAGGAGGTAATTCATGTTTAACAGAGAAGGCGCCCATCAAAAAGCAACCGCACTTGTGAGCAAAATGACGCTGGAAGAAAAGATGTCTCAGCTGGTCTACGGCGCACCCGCAATTGAGCGGCTCGGCGTCCCTGCCTACAATTGGTGGAACGAGGGGTTGCACGGCGTCGCGCGCGCAGGAATCGCGACCAGCTTCCCGCAGGCAATCGCGCTGGCCGCCATGTTTGACCGGGATACGCTCAAAGCCGTGAGCGCGGCTACCGCGCTGGAAGGCCGCGCAAAGTATAACGAATTTATCAAGCACGACGATCACGACATCTATAAGGGTTTGACCTTCTTTTCACCGAATATCAACATCTTCCGCGATCCGCGCTGGGGCAGAGGGCACGAGACGCTCGGTGAAGACCCCTACCTCACCGCCGAACTCGGCAAGGCGTTCGTCACGGGTATGCAGGGTGAAGGCGACGTCATGACCGCTAGCGCCTGCGCCAAACATTACGCGGTGCACAGCGGGCCCGAGGCGATCCGCCATCATTTCAACGCGATCGCCACGCAAAAGGACATGTGGGAGACCTATCTGCCCGCGTTTGAAGCGCTGGTTGTGGATGCGCAGGTGGAGAGCGTCATGGGTGCTTACAACCGCGTCAACGGCGAACCCTGCTGCGGCAGCAAGACGTTGCTTGTCGATATCCTCCGCAGCAAGTGGGGCTTTGCGGGGTTCGTGGTGTCCGATTGCTGGGCACTGATCGACTTCCACACAGGTCACGGCGTCACCAGCAGCCCGGAGGAGAGCGCGGCGCTCGCCATGAAGAACGGCTGCGACATCAACTGCGGCTCGGTCTATCTCCAGCTCAAGTCCGCCTATGATCAGGGATTGATCACCGAAGATCAGGTTACCCTCGCCACGGAGCGCGCGTTTACCACGCGGTACCTCCTCGGCATCATGGGCGAAGGCAGCGCGTATGACAAGATTCCGTATGAAACCGTGGAGTGCAAGGAACACCTCGCTCTCGCGCAGGAAACCGCGCGCAAGAGCTGCGTGTTGCTCAAGAACAACGGCATCCTGCCGCTCAACAAGAACAGGATCAAGACGCTCGGCGTCATCGGCCCAAACGCGGATAGCCGCGTCGCGCTCACGGGTAACTATCACGGCACCTCGTCCCGCTACATCACGATTCTCGAAGGCGTGCAGGATGAATGCGCGGAGGATATTCGCGTGCTCTACGCCCCCGGCTGCGACCTCTACCGGCGCAAGACCGAAAATCTCGCGTTTGAAAACGACCGCATCGCGGAAGCGCTGACCGTAGCCGAGCACAGCGATACGGTGCTACTCGTGCTGGGTCTCGATGAAACACTCGAAGGAGAAGCGCCGGACGACGGAAACAGCATGGAAGCGGGCGACAAGCCGGATCTGCTGCTACCGGACGTGCAGCGTGAGCTCATGGAGCGCGTGCTCGCCGTTGGCAAGCCAACCGTAGTCATCTTGCTCGCGGGCAGCTCCATCGACCTCTCCGTGGCCGAGGAGCAGGCTCAGGCGGTGTTCTGCGCCTGGTATCCCGGCGCGCGCGGCGGCAAAGCGGTCGCAGACCTGCTGTTTGGCAAATACTCTCCTTCCGGCAAGCTGCCCGTGACGTTCTATCATGACGCGGACCTCGCGCATCTGCCGGAGTTCACGGATTACTCGATGAAAGGTCGCACCTACCGCTACCTCGAGCGTACGCCGCTCTATCCGTTTGGTTACGGACTGACGTACGCGGATATCCGCGTGCTCACCGCGAGCGCGGAGAAAGACGCGGACGGCGGCCTGCTCGTCCACGCGCAGGTTCAAAACCTCGGCATGATGGCGAGCGAAGACGTCGTTCAGCTCTACGTGAAAGCCGAGGATACTCCCTACGCCACGCCGAATCCCATACTCTGCGGGTTCGCGCGCGTCCATCTCAACGCAGGCGAGCAGAAGGAAGTCACGCTTTCCGTTGCCCCCGCCTCCTTGACGGTCGTGGACGACGCGGGCAATCGCGTGTTTCCCGACGGGCGATATTCGCTCTATGCAGGCACAAGCCAGCCGGATGCGCGCAGCCGCGCACTGACGGGCGTCTCCCCCGTGAAGCTGGAAATTCACCTGTAA
>JBDKRF010000336.1:0-4260 GCA_039683525.1 Clostridiaceae bacterium | reverse complement strand
AGTTGGCCATGAGGCCTCCAATTCTTCTGCGCGTGTACAAGTCGAGAGTAATCTTTAGAATGTTATCAAAATGCCGCCGGTTATACAATCCAGACAGATCGTCCATTAACGAGAGAGCCATCAATTTTGCGTTGACCTGGGCGACTGCTTCCTGTGCCTGTACCAATTTGGTAATATCGTGAGAAATCCCCCATGTCCCAACAATCTCCCCGCTTTGGCTATACAAGGGGTACTTACTGGTGGAAAATGTGATGACTTCGCCTACTGCGTTTATTGCCTGCTCAACACTATCTATTAAAGGAATGCCGGTTTGCATAACCCGCAGCTCATCCGAACGGCACTTGTCCGCGAATGCTTTTGGATATAGATCAGCATCCGATTTGCCGATTAGTTCCTCCTGGTTCTGAACGCCAAATTGTGCGAGATGCTTACGGTTGTTAAGTATAAATTTGGATTCAACATCCTTGAAATATATTGTATCGTCTGTTTCGTTCAGCAAAGTATCAAGAATCAGCGTGTCAGACAGAAATATATATGGTTTATGGTTGGCTAAATAAATATAGCCGGGACGAATTGTTGAATCTTTTTTTCCGATTAATGAGTCCATTCTCTTCATCCGCCCTCCCCGGAAAACAATTTTAGATTTTACCCGCAGAAAAATGATTGTAATGTCACGGAGTGAGCTTAATACGAACCACGTCGAGAAGCGAGTAGCTCCACTACCGAAGATTTGACCTGCTCCTATTAAAAATCGAAAAGTAATTGCAGTAAATTATGGATTTGTGCAGGTCAAGTTTCTTAGCGCAGTAGTTATTGACTCAATATACTGATATACTGCCTCTTTGCACGCAATTGGTTTCGCGTCATATATGTTAGTATGAATTTTTCGAGGCCTTTTTCTATATTTTCATTATACATTGATCGGTCTGCTGTTTGAAACAATTTCTCTATTTTGATTCGTGTCTATGATTAGCCAATGACAGTACTGTTTCACTTAACAAAATTCTCCAGCACCTCCGCTGCCTTCTCATCCGCCGTCCTGATTGCGTGCGAGTAAATGTTCGCAGTGGTCGACGTCTGCGCATGTCCCGCACGGTAGCTTACCGTCTTCAACGGAATTCCTGCCGCAAGGAGCAGCGTGATGTTCGTGTGCCGCAAGGAGTGAATCGAAATCTGCGGCAAGTCAGTTCGCGAAATAAAATCGTGGAACCATCCCGTGATGCTGTCCGGATGAACCGGTGTGCCGTCATCCTGCGCGAAGATTCGGTCGCTGTCGACCCAGCGATCGCCCATGGCGATTCGCTTTTTGCGCTGCTGTCTGCGGTGCTCTTTAAGAAGTTCGAATGCCTGCTCCGGCAGCTTGATCGAGCGGACCGAGGAATCCGTCTTGGTACCTTTTGTAAAGACACCCTTCTCAGGCAAATATTGCGACGTTCGGCAAACCGTGATCATGTTGTTCTTGAAGTCAATGTCTTTCCATTCGAGTCCGCAAAGTTCTCCACGCCTTACACCGCTAAGCAGGAAGAATCGAATCATCACCTGATTCTGGTATGGTTCGTTATCCAGCAAATGTAAAAGTTTCGCGGTTTGCTCTTCATCGAGGTATTTTGCCTCTTTGCGCTCGAACTTCGGCGGTTTCACACGTCGGGTAGGATTGTCAGGAATTACCTGCCAGAATACAGCCTGGTTAAGAATTGACGAAATTAGCCGGTGATGGTGGTTGATCGTTTTCCCAGCCAGCTGATGCACCGGTTTTGTCGATTCAATGCCTTCCTCGAAGGAAACGCCAAGAATATCGCAGGCAGCCTGCGCAATGCGAATGTCAACACCCTGTCCCCGAATCAGGCGGTACATCGTGTTCACATGGCACTCCGCTTCATCCGCTAATGCCTGTCGCGTCATGCCAGATTTTTGAAACAAAGAAAGCAAGCGGGGCGTCGCCTTGAACGACACCCCGCTTTGATTTTCCGTATTCTGCAGACTGGCGTAGAACGCCATCAGATGATGTGGCTGGAGCTTGTCCAGCCTGATATACCCGATCGCAGGGAGGATGCGCCTGAGCAGTTCCTCATATCTAACGAGCGTCTTGGGCGCAAGATTCGGCTCTGCGTAGTCGCGTTTCCAACGTTCCACGAACTCCGCAAACGTCACATGTCCATCCAGCACCTGACCCGTGCGCACTCTTCGTTCGAACAACACCGCTTGTGTGTTCAATTCTTCCTTGATCTGCCGCTTCGTCATACCAGGGTCGGGTCTCCACGTCATGGTTTTGCGTTTTTGCTTTCCGTCGACGCCGTACCCTTCGCTGACCATGATCATGTAGCCGCCGTTTCGCTCTAGTATAGTTGCCACTTTGCATCCTCCCTTCGTTTCGTAGTCTGTATGTTCGCTCTAGTCGAACCGACTATCAAGTCTTACTTTTGATGTTTAGCGAAGAAATATCAGCCGTTACCCTGAGCAACTTTTCTCAGGTGTTCAATGAGCAAATCAACGTCGACCAGGTACTTCTTGCCGCACTTCATTCGCGGAACCGCGCCCGAAACAATCAGGCAGCGCACATAGTTGGCGGTAAATGCGGTCTCCGGATCCGCTTCCTTAATGCAGCCGTACGCTTCCGTCAAGGTTCTCATACGCGGTAAACGGAGAACCGCTCCATGTTCCTCCATGGACTAATCCTCCTTCATTTGACCGATTAGCTGCTCCGCCGTACCGGTAATCAGCGCAGAGATATCAACCTGCGCGGCAGTCAGCACGTCCATCGCCGAAGCGGAGAGTTTCGCGGTGGTCTTCTCAAAGAGCATTTGACCAAGCTGCGCGATCTCTTTCTTTGTCAATTTCCCATCCGTGTGCGCTGTCTTCATGCCATCTACGACAGTCTGCTTCAACTCGCCGACCGTGATCTGAGCGAGCTTAATCAGCTCCTGCTGCGCGCGATTCACGGTATCAAGCTGCGTCGCCTTACCGAGTTTCGCAGTTAGCCATGCGCCAAACACGCCAAACAGCGCAATAAAAAACGCCGCGGCGATGTTCACAGCGTTCTCGATCAGGATGTTAGCTACGGTAGCGACTGCGGGTCCACCCGTATCCGCCAACGCAATGGCGGGCAGCGCGAGCATTAGGAGCGCGATCAGGACCAGAATCAGTTTCTTATTCATGTTGTGTTTTCTCCTTCTTTTATATAGATGTAGCCTGCTCCGAGGCAAGCTCGTGGACAAAATCTTCGTATTCCTCCTGCGCTGTTTTTGCTTTGTCGCGCGCTGTCTTCATCTCGCCGTTGGTTTCACCGCGTTCAACCGCGATACAGGTCGCAAGCGAAAGCGACAGACTCGCATCCTGCATCTTCATGGCGAGCTTCGATTCTTTTGCGCGAATAGCGGCGCGTTTCTCCGTCTGTTTTCTGTCGCGCGCCATTCGCACGTGTAGCCAAACGACTAGCAGGGCGAACATGCCCGATATGATCTCACCGATGTATTCCATATCCGTTCCTCTCCGTTTTATTTATATAGAAGCTTGCAGCGGCCGCACTTATGCCAATACCCGCTTGCGCCTTGATTGATTCCCTCCACAACGACACCTACGTCACGCCCTTTCGCGTGGATGACCATGCCGCGGCCTAGATAAAGCCCCACATGCGTTTCATCGTTGATATTCGTAGTGCTGTTTCGGAACAGGAAATCACCAGCGATCAGCTCATTGCGCGCAACCACGTCGCACAGCGCCCAAAGCCCATCGCAGTTCTTTCGATCGTCCCAAAAGCCAGTCTCACGCATGAGCCAGGAAAGAAAGCCAGAGCAGTCATGTCCCATGAGATCAGCAAATCCCGCTTTGTATTGGCTATCGCGGAACGTGATCGCGCGCGCGAATTCGTCGTCCATTACCTTGATCTTGGCGTCAGAAAGATCGGTTAAAGCGGATGCACCCCATACGTAAAGGTCGCCGATACGTGTTAGCGCCAGCGCACAGATCGCTTTCGCCTTATCTGCTACAGCCGGTTTCGTGATCGGCTCCGTCTCCGTAATCGTGCCGTCAATCAGTGCCGCCCACGTCTCTTTCCCAATCACTCCATCGACAGTCAGCGCAGCTTGGGCCTGAAACCGCTTCACGGCTTCCAAAGTGTCCGCGCCGAATGTCTTCCTCGACACCGTCGTAATATGATCACCGTAGAACCCAAGCTCTAAGAGCTTCTGCTTACAAAATAGCACGTCCTCACCGGAAGTACCTTTTCTTAAATTCCGTGTAAATGTCATAAGTCCCCTCCTT
>JBDKRF010000335.1:0-3251 GCA_039683525.1 Clostridiaceae bacterium | reverse complement strand
GCATCTTCAATGCGGAGCTTGAACTCCTTCATTTCGATTTCGGTGGCTGCGCCAACCGCAATGACGGCGACGCCGCCCGCGAGCTTGGCAAGACGCTCCTGTAGCTTTTCCTTGTCGTAATCGCTCGTGGTCTCGGCGATCTGCACTTTGATGGCGGCAACGCGCGCCTTGATTTCCTCGGCATTGCCTGCGCCTTCGACGATGATCGTGTTGTCCTTGTCCACCTTGACCTGACGGGCGGTACCAAGCTGGGTCAGCTGGGTCTCCTTGATGTCGAGGCCGATATCGGAGGAGATCACTTCGCCGCCGGTAAGGACAGCGATATCCTGCAGCATGGCCTTTCTGCGATCGCCAAAGCCCGGGGCCTTGACCGCGATGCAGTTAAACGTGCCACGCAGTTTGTTGAGAACCAGCGTGGTGAGCGCTTCGCCTTCGACATCTTCCGCGATGATCATCAGCGAACGGCTCTGCTGGGCAATCAGCTGGAGAATCGGGAGAATCTCCTGAATGTTGCTGATCTTCTTGTCGGTGATCAGAATGTAGGGATTATCGAGAATGCCTTCCATCTTTTCGGTATCGGTGACCATGTACGCGGAGGCATATCCACGGTCAAACTGCATACCTTCGACGATGTTGAGCTCGGTCTTCATCGTTTTGCTCTCTTCCACGGTGATGACGCCGTCGTTGCCGACCTTCTCCATCGCGTCCGAGATGAGCTTGCCAACGGTTTCGTCGCCTGCGGAAATGGAGGCGACCTGCGCGATGGCGTTCTTGCTGCCGACGGGCTTGCTCAGATCCTTGAGCCCCTCAACCGCTTCGTTAACGGCGGCTTCAATGCCATGGCGAACGACCATCGGGTTTGCTCCGGCTGCAACGTTCTTCATGCCCTCACGCACGATTGCCTGCGCAAGCAGGGTCGCGGTGGTGGTGCCGTCGCCGGCAACGTCGTTGGTCTTGGTAGCGACTTCTTTGACCAGCTGTGCGCCCATATTTTCAAATGGGTCTTCCAGCTCGATCTCTTTTGCGATGGTCACGCCATCGTTGGTGATCAAGGGAGCACCGTATTTCTTATCCAGAACGACGTTGCGGCCCTTGGGTCCAAGGGTGATTTTAACGGTATTGGCCAGCTTATCAAGACCGGCCTGAAGCGCTCTGCGCGCGTCTTCGCTATACTTCAGCTGCTTTGCCATTGTTCTATTCCTCCTGATTATTCTACGACCGCGAGAATGTCACTCTGACGGACGATCATGTACTCTTTGCCATCCAGCTTGACTTCGGTGCCCGCATACTTGGAGCAGATCACCTTGTCTCCCGCCTTGACGTACATGACGACTTCTTTGCCATCCACGACGCCGCCGGGTCCAACAGAGATCACTTCCGCCATCTGCGGCTTTTCCTTCGCTGCGGTCGGCAACACGATGCCGCCCTTGACAACCTCTTCGTTCTCGATGCTGACAACAACAACGCGATCGGCTAAAGGTTTCAGTTTCATACGAGATTCGCCTCCTATGTATTATAAATTGCGTTTTTATTTGTTAGCACTCTTTTTTGTCGAGTGCTAATCACGAAAAATATTATACCACGAATGTTTCTTGCGTCAACTTTGAAAATGCAACGAAAATGTGAAAATGTCCCGTGTTCATTCCACTTTTCGGGAACATAATCACCGTCCATATAATATGAAGAATTCTAGGGTACCTGATAATCAAAAAAGCCGCCCTTTTTTCGCCGAAACAAGCAATATTTTCCTTGCATTATCCCCCGTGGTATGCTAAACTGACTTCTGTTCGAATGAAATGTGAGACTGAAATAGGGGGTGAATTGTTTTGGCAAATATCAAGTCCGCCATGAAGCGTGTCAAAATCACCGCGAAGCAGACGCTGAATAATCGCGCGGCCAAGTCTGAAATGAAGACGACTATCCGCCGCTTTGATGAAGCGCTGCAGGCCGGGGACTCTGCCGTAACCGAAAAAGCGTATTTGACGGCCGTCAGCACGGTTGATCATGCTGCCGCAAAGGGCATGATCCACAAAAATGCTGCGTCCCGCAAAAAGGCGCAGATGGCTAAAAAGCGCGCTGCGGCGCAGTAACCCCAGTTCGGTTTTCAGCTTTGGGCGTATCGATTCGATACGTCCTTTTTTCTTGCTTTCCAGTGTGAAAGCGAATAAAATATGGATGCATCCTCATTCCGATTCCGGCAAAAATCGCAATACGAAAGGTGAACCATGCATGGACGCATATGTTTCCCGACTGAAGAGCGAAGAATTGGACGACGTGTTTCACGCGATTCTTTCCCTGCGCGACGTCAATGAATGCTATCAGTTTTTTGATGACATGTGCACCATCAACGAGTTACAGGCTATGGCGCAGCGCTGGCAGGTGGCGCGTCAGCTTGACTCGGGTGAAACCTATCAGGACATTGCGCACCGCTTTAATGCCAGCAGCGCGACCATCAGCCGCGTCAACCGCTGCCTGGAGTATGGCGCTGGCGGTTACCGACTCATCCTAGACCGCCTCAAAAAGCCGGAATGAGCTTGATCGTATCAAAGCTCGCGGAAGAATCGTATTGGAGTAAAGTATAACATGTCAATGGACGGCATCGCGCTTGGCGCGGTGATTCACGAACTACAGCCGCTCATCGGCGGCAAGATTGATAAGGTGCAGCAGCCCGAAAAGGACTTGCTGCTCTTTGTTGTGCGGTCAAATAACGGCAATCAACGACTGCTAGTGAGCATCCACGCCGAAAACGGGCGGCTTCAACTGACCAGCCGAACATTCGATAACCCGATGAATGCGCCCGCGTTTTGTATGCTGCTGCGTAGAAGGCTCATCGGCGGCCGCATCTGCTCCATCCGTCAGATCGGCGCGGATCGCGTCTGCGAGATCATCGTGCTTGCGCGAAACGAACTGTTTGACGAGGTCGCGCTACGTCTGATCATCGAACTTACCGGCAAGCACGGGAATCTGCTCCTGCTAGAACCAGTCGGTACGATTGTAGACTGCCTGCGCCGTGTTTCCGCCAGCAACGACGGCGCGCGTATCCTTCTGCCCGGTTTCCCGTATGAAGCAATCCCGACGCAGAACAAGCTTGACCCCTTCACTGCTCCGCTCGACGCGTTTCTGCCGATCTACGATTCGCCGGATTCTGCGCGTGCGTTGATCGCATCGTTTGACGGCGTCTCCAAGCAAAGCGCCGCTGCGTTGATTTCCGCGGCACCGACGCCGGACGCGCTCTTTGCGCTGATCCGTTC
>JBDKRF010000334.1:0-6017 GCA_039683525.1 Clostridiaceae bacterium | reverse complement strand
AAGGGAAGCAATACGGTGATAGATGCGCTCCCAGAACATCCAACTCTTTTCGATCTCCGATGATGGACCAATCCAGCAAAACCGGCGCACCGAACACGGAGAACTCCACAAAGCGGCCGAGCTTGCGAATCATCGCCATGCCCTGCGTCACCGAGGAAGGATGGCCGGTCGCCTCAATATAGGTATCGCAGCCGTAACCATCCGTCAGCTTCATGATCTCGGCAACCACATCCACCTTGGACGGGTTCCAAACGATATCCGCGCCGAAGGCCTTTGCCTTCTCCAAGCGCTCGTCCTTCATGTCGAGCACGATCAGGAGCTTTGGATTGCGCATGCGCGCGTAGGTCACCATGCCAAGCCCCAGCGTTCCCGCGCCGGAGAGCACAACGATATCCTCGCTGCCAATGTCGGCGCGATCCACGCAATGCTTACTGCAGGCGTAGGGCTCTATGAGCAGCGCCTGATCGAGCGGTAGCGTCTTTGGCACCTGATGGACCACGCTCTGTTTCGGCAGGCGCATATACTCCGCCATGCCGCCGCAAACGTCCGAAAAGAAACCGAAGATTTGGTGCGGCTGGCACATCCAGTATTTTCCGCTCTTGCAGAACCGGCATTCGCCGCAGGGGTAAATCTGATCCGCCGTGAGTCGGTCTCCCAGTTGAACGCCGCGAACGTTTTTGCCGATTTCCACCGCAATGCCAACGAACTCATGCCCGGGGATAAACGGCGGCTGCACCCAGCTGGGCTGTCCATTTCCACCCCAAAACATATCCGCGCCGTGCTGGCACTTTAAGTCTCCCGCGCAAACGCCGCAGCCTTCTACTTTGATAATGATGTCGTCATCCCCGCAGGTTGGCGTTGGATATGCCGTTTCGAGCCGATAATCGTCCTTTGCGTAGCTCACAAGAGCCCTCATCGTCTTGGGAATTGCCATATACTGCCTCTTTCTTTCGTCCATTCAGCGCCGGCGCGCGCATGCGGAGCGATATTCTTTTTTGATACACTTTTTATAATCGCATTATAAAAACTATCCAGGATTAGCGTAATCGCTCCGGCAAAGCGCTGTCAACGCGCATTCTTACGATCTTGCTTGCTCTTTTTTATGATTCCTTTCCGCATAGTTTAAGAAATCGAGCGCGGTATTTCCCCCAGGCATTTTTCGCCTCTGTTTTTGCCAAAAAGCCGGAATAAAAATGCCCTATTTTTCACTTCTGTCTGTTTCTTACGAACTAAGCCGCAAAGCGTTGACGCTGAATTTCGCGAACGCTATTCTGAAGTTGAACAATTGCAGCACCTTGCTGCGGCAATTTTTTCCCCTCCATTTTTAGCGTAAAGAAACAATCCCCGAATTTCCGCTTTCTTTGGCTTATCTTCTATTTTTCGTATCGAGAATCGTTTTTGTTCAGAATTGTTAATTAATAATCAAATCGATCCCACAGGAGGAACCATCGATCCATGAAGCATATAGAGAAAGAGTTTGACGTCGTCGTAGTCGGTGGCGGACCGGGCGGAATTCCCGCGGCAATTGCGGCGGCTCGCGGCGGCGCGCGTGTTTTGCTCGTTGAGAAAAACGGCTATCTCGGTGGCAATCTTGCCATTGGCCTGCCGCTGCTGGGGTACCTGGACAAGGACGGGCGCACCGTGATTCGCGGCATTGCGCAGGAGATTGTGGACGACCTGCGCGCCTACAAAACCAGCTATGGCTATGCCGCGAGCAGCCACCTCGCCTGCCCCATGCACAACTCCGTTACGCTATACGACCACGAAATATTCAAGTTCGTGGCGTTTCACAAGGTGCTGGACGCGGGCGTTGAGGTGCTGCTGCATAGCGAAGTGATTGCGGCGAACGTGGAAAACGCTACACTGCGCTCCATAACGCTCTTTGGCAAAGGCTGGACAATCGATGTTTCCGCGCGCATCTGTATAGACGCAACGGGCGACGGCGATCTCGCTTACCTCGCGGGCGCTTCCTACGAAATGGGGCAAAAGGACACCGGCGTGCTCCAGCCGCCAACGCTAATGTTTACCGTGGCCAATGTGGACATTGAAAAGGCGATTCAGTTTG
This sequence comes from Clostridiaceae bacterium, assembly GCA_039683525.1. Classification (GTDB taxonomy): domain Bacteria; phylum Bacillota; class Clostridia; order Christensenellales; family CAG-138; genus UBA7703. Next base: position 3,952 of record JBDKRF010000334.1, on the reverse strand, counting down.
TGGAGGACGACCCCGAACAGATGCGCCTTTGCGACTCTACCGAGGTTGGCCCCGGATTTGACGCGGCCTTCTTCCGCAAAAACCCGAATCATGTTATGGTAGGCATGCGAAAGCTCTTTACACAATTGCGCGCAGAGGGCAAACTGCCCATCAACCGCGACACGCTCATCTACATTCGCAGCCTGCTACCGGGAGAGGTGCATCTTAACTGCACGCGCCAGCTCGGCACGGACGGCAGCGATGTTTTCAGCCTCACTCGCGCGGAAATTGAAGCGCATCTGCAGATTGAGCAGTTTGTGAATACCCTGCATCAATACGTGCCGGGGTTTGAAAACTGCTATATTACACAGATCTATCCCTCGCTCGGCATTCGCGAAACGCGCCGCTTTAAGGGACTTAAACAGCTCACCGAGGACGAAGTGATGCAGGGCATTATTCATGACGACGCGGTCGGCATTGGCTCCTACATTATAGACATCCACATGGGCGAGGGCAGCGGCACCATCGTGAAGCGCATTCCGCCCTACGGCCTGCCCTATGGCATTACCGTGAGCAGCGAAATCGAAGGGCTGATGTTCAGCGGGCGTTGCGCATCCATGGACGCGGTGGTGATGAGCTCCGCGCGCGTTATGCCTATCTGCATGGCAATGGGCGAAGGCGCGGGCACCGCGGCGGCAATCGCCATTGCCGAGCGGATTTCGCCCAGGGATGTGGACACCAAAAAACTGCGCGAAACATTGTTAAACAACAACGTGCTGCTCAGCCCAATCGAGACCAAATGAAGCGCACACGTTCGAGAAATAGAAGCAAAAGCGTTTTCAAGTATATATCCAGAGTAATTGCTCGGCGCGGCCGAGAAATATAAACCAAAACGATTTCAATTGCGAATCGGAGGATACCATTATGAAGCAGGCCATCATGCTCAAGCCCGGCGAAATCGTATTTCAGGATGTTCCCGTCCCCGCCGTGGGCAGCAAACAAATCAAGGTAAAAATGCTCAAAATCGGCGTTTGCGGATCGGACATCCACGTTTGGCACGGCAAGCACCCCTATACTTCCTACCCGGTTGTGCAGGGGCATGAAATGTCCGCGCGCGTGGTAGAGGCGGGCAGAGAGGTCACCAACGTGAAGGTTGGCGACCTGGTAACCATTCAGCCGCAGGTCGTCTGCGGAAAATGCTACCCCTGCACGCACGGGTTGTATAACGACTGCAACGAGCTCAAGGTAATGGGTTTTCAAACCACCGGCATGGCGAGCGAGTATTTTGTTGCGGATGCAGAAAAAGCGCTCAAACTGCCGGCCGATATGAACTATGAGCACGGCGCCATGATTGAGCCGCTCGCCGTTGCCTGCCACGCGGTGTCCCGCTATGGCGGCGTTTCCGGCAAAAACGCGGTCGTAATCGGCGGCGGGCCAATCGGCAACCTCGTGGCGCAGGTGCTGCTCGCGCGCGGGGCTAATAAGGTATTGCTCTCCGAGGTGAGCGCCTATCGCCTCGAAACCGCGAAGAAGTGCGGCGTTTCAACCGTAAACCCCACCGAAAAGCTGCTACAGGACGCGATTTTTCAGAGCTTTGGGTCGGATGCGGCGGACGTGATTTTTGAATGCATCGGCAGCCCGGCCACCATTAAAGAAGCCGTTCAATTTGCGCGAAAAGGCAGCACAATTATCGTGGTTGGCGTTGTGCCGGATTTGGCTCCCGTCAACATGGGCTTTGTGCAGGATCACGAGCTCTCCATCATAGGCTCGGCAATGTATCAAACCAACGATTACCTCTCCGCCATCGAGCTGGTGGGACAGGGCAAAATCGCGTTTGACGCGCTTATTACGCACCACGTCGCCTTCTCCAAGTATCCGGATGCCTACCGGCTCATCGAAGAGCAGCGCGACAAGGCCATGAAGGTCATGATTGACATGTCTAAATAACAGTTAGAGCAAATCATCACGAGCGACACGTCCAAGTAATCATGATTGACAGCGCGAATTGTCCAAATAACATGTGGAGTAAAATAATGAAATTTGGTATTTACTATGCCTATTGGGCGCGCGAGTGGGGCGGCGCATTCGCCCCCTATATCTCCCATGTGCGCCGGCTCGGCTTTGATATTCTTGAGGTCGCCTGCGGCAACTTTCACCTCGAAAACGATGCGTTTTTTCGTGAGCTCAGGCAGATTGCCGCCGCGGAGGGCATTCAGCTCACCGGCGGATACGGGCCGCGGCCGGAGCATAACCTCGCCTCGCCGGACACAGCCAAGGTTGAATATGCGCTTCGCTTTTACGCGGATATCTTTCGCAAAATGGAACTCGCGGATATCCGCTCCATCGGCGGCGCGCTGTATTCCTACTGGCCAGTAGACTTTAAAAGCGGCTTCGATAAAGAGGCGGATTTTGCGCGCAGCGTTTCGGGCATGCGGCGCCTAGCCGACCTTGCGGCAGATCGCGGCATAGACCTGAACATGGAAGTACTCAACCGCTTTGAGGGCTATCTGCTCAACGACTGCGCGGAGTGCCTGCGCTATGTTGAGGCTGTTGGTAAACCAAATGTCCACGTCATGTTGGATACCTTCCACATGAATATTGAAGAGGACTCGTTTACCGAGGCAATCCACCTCGCGGGCAGCCGGCTTGGGCATGTTCACGTTGGCGAGGGCAACCGCAAGCCGCCCTACGCGGGCGGGCGTATGCCCTGGGCGGAGATTGGCTCCGCGCTGCGCGAGATTGGTTACGACGGTTCGGTCGTCATGGAGCCGTTTGTGCGCATGGGCGGACAGGTGGGCAAGGATATCTCCATCTGGCGGGATCTATCAAACGGCGCGAGTGACGCGGCGCTTGACGAGGAGGCCGCAAAGTCGGTACAATTCTTACGAGGCCTCTGGAACGACTAATCTTGGGCCGCCAGACATGATCCGGCGGCTTTTCCGTCTCAAACTTTCTAAAGCTTCATATGTACTTATCTAGCAATCCGGTCTTTATTCTTTCATTTAACTTACGTTGGAATCCACACAAAGGGGTGTAATCATTCGTGTATCGCGCGATTATTGCGGACGACGAGATAACCGTTCGCCGCGGCCTGCAGGCGCACTTTAACTGGGAAAAATTCGGCATCAGCGTGATTGCCGACTTTTCGGACGGGCAAAAAGCCTGGCACTTTGTGCAGGATAACCCCGTAGACCTCATCGTGACCGACGTGCGCATGCCCAATATGGACGGCATTGCGCTGGCAAAGGCCGTGCGCGAGCAGTTCCCCAAGGTGAAGATTATCTTCATCAGCGGCTATGAGGACACGGAGTACCTGCGAAAAGCCCTCAAGATGGAAGCCGTGGACTATATCCTCAAGTCCATCGATCTGGACGAACTGGCGGAGACCATTTCGCGCGTAACAAAACAGATGGACTTCGAGCGTTCGCAGGAGAACACGATTGCCGTTTTGGAACAAAAGCTCATAGAGAGCATTCCGTTGTTGCAGCAGCGTTCGCTCATGCTGCTGGTTCGCGAGGGCGTTCGCCCCGGCGGAAACACCATATCCGAAATGGAGGCGCGGCTCTCCTATCTGGATCTGCCGCTGGACAACCAAACCAACTACTGCATCCTTGTGTTGCAGCTCAAGGATATGTGGCGCATGTTTGCGCAGATTCACGAGCGCGACCGCCTGATCTTTACACTGAACTTTCAAACCACCTGCGAGCAGATACTTGCTGAATACGGCAGCCGCGTTTGTTTTGAAAACAGGCTTGGCGAATACGTTCTTTTTATCGACACGCGCTCGGAGGAGTATGAAGAGTTGCTGCTGAGCATTTCCCAGTGTCTGCGCGCAGCGCTCAAGGAGAGTTGCGGCCTGGACTGCCGCATTGGCATCAGCGACCGCTTTTGCGGGCTGGATCACGCGAAAACCGCGTTTGAAGGCGCGGTAAACGCCATTCACAAACGCTATTATCTCGACGAGTCGCATGCG
>JBDKRF010000333.1:0-16106 GCA_039683525.1 Clostridiaceae bacterium | reverse complement strand
CTATATTGTTGAGGATGTAAGCCGCAAGAAAATCAAGATAAAGGATAACCTGATCATATGGAAGAATGCACCCACGATTGTTCCAGCTGCGGAGCCAGCTGCTCCAGCCGCGAGAAGACAAGCATGATCGAAGACCCGCACGTGATGACGCATGTGAAGAAAGTCATCGGCGTGGTCAGCGGCAAGGGCGGTGTCGGCAAATCCATCGTCACCTCCATGCTCGCGGTGCTCCTGCGCCGTAGAGGCTACCGCACCGCCATTCTGGACGCGGACATCACCGGGCCCTCGATCCCGCAGGCGTTCGGTCTCCATTCCCGCGCAGAAGGCTCGGATCAGGGCATCTTCCCCGTAATGAGCAAGACCGGCGTCGAGGTCATGAGCATGAACCTACTCTTAGAAAACGAAACCGACCCCGTCGTATGGCGCGGGCCGATCATCGCGGGCTCCGTCAAGCAGTTTTGGACGGATGTACTCTGGGGCAATGTGGACATCATGTTCATCGACATGCCGCCGGGAACGGGCGACGTGCCGCTGACGGTGTTTCAGTCGATCCCGGTGGACGGCATCGTGGTGGTCACCTCTCCGCAGCAGCTGGTGAGCATGATCGTCGAAAAAGCCGTACGCATGGCGGATATGATGAAGATTCCCGTGCTCGCGCTTGTGCAGAACATGAGCTATGTCGAGTGCCCGGGTTGTAAGGAAATCATCCACCCGTTCGGTGAGAGCGACATCAAGACGCTCGCCGGCAAGCATAATATCCCCGTCACCGCCGAGCTACCGATTCAGAAGGCGCTCGCCACCGCCTGCGACGCAGGCCTCATCGAACTCTTCGAGGGAGATTGGCTCAACGGATTGGCGGATACGCTGGAAGCGATGATTAAAGAAGAGAAGAAATAGGTTCTGATCGTATTTTTGTTATTTTGAGTCAGTATGCAACGCAAAGGAGATAAGGTATGAGCATATCACACGTCGATGAAACGAAAATCGTTACGCTTCCCGATGGTTTGTACAAAAACGTGAAGGGGCAAGTCCTGATCTCTCCTGCCAACGGCTCCGAGCAGAATGTGCTGCGGCTGTTTCACATAGCGGAGGGCGGTTTCTCCGCCAACCACGCGCATGATTTTCCGCACTACATCTATGTTCTCGAAGGCGAAGGCACCATTGAGCTGAACCACGAGAAATTCCCAATTCGTGCCGGTTCTTACTCCTTTGTTCCGAACAACGTGCAGCATCAGCTCGTCAACACCACCACAGCCGGACAAACGCTGAAGTTTCTCTGCATGGTTCCGGTCGAAGGCCATAAAGGATTCCCGGAGTAAACTAACTTAGAGTGAATAACAAAAAAGGGCTTGCGGCTTGTGAATCACAGGCTGCAAGTCCTTTTGTTTTGCTTTCGTTAAATCCCCATCTCCGCTTTGACCGCGGCAAACGCCGAGACCGCGAAGTCGAGGTCTTCTTTTGTGTGTGCCGCGGAGACCTGCGTGCGGATGCGCGCCTTGTTCATCGGCACCACGGGATAGAAGAAACCCACGACATAGACGCCGTGCTCCAGCATCTTAGCGGCAAATGTCTGCGCGGTCTTCGCGTCGTAGAGCATCACGGGAACAATCGGGTGCTCGCTCTTTGGCACGTCAAAGCCGAGCTTGCCGAGCTGCTCACGGAAATACCGCGTGTTCTCGTGCAGGCGATCGCGCAGTGCAGTCGACTCTTCCAGCAAGTCTAGCACCTTGATGCTCGCAGCGCAGATCGCGGGTGCCACTGTGTTGGAAAACAGGTATGGACGCGAGCGCTGGCGCAAGAGGTCGATGATCTCCTGCTTTGCCGCTGTGTAGCCGCCGGAGGCTCCGCCGAGCGCCTTGCCCAGCGTACCGGTGATGATGTCCACCCGACCCATCACGCCGCAGTACTCGTGTGTGCCGCGCCCGTGGTCGCCCATGAAGCCGACCGCGTGGCTATCGTCCACCATCACGAGCGCGCCGTATTCCTCGGCAAGATCGCAGATGCCGGAGAGGTTTGCGATGAATCCATCCATCGAGAACACGCCGTCGGTGGCGATGAGCTTGATGCGCGCGCCGTTTGCCGCCTCCAGCTGCTCTCTCAGGCTATTCATATCGTTGTTCTTATAACGGTAACGCGCGGCTTTGCAGAGGCGTACGCCATCGATGATGCTCGCGTGGTTGAGCTCGTCCGAAATGACCGCGTCCGCATCGGTGAGTAGCGTTTCAAACAGGCCGCCGTTTGCGTCGAAGCAGGAGCTGTAGAGAATCGCGTCGTCCATGCCGAGGAAGTTTGCAATCCGTTTTTCCAGCTCTTTGTGAATCCCCTGCGTACCGCAGATGAAGCGCACGGAGGAAAGCCCGTAGCCCCATTTGTCATAGCTCGCCTTTGCCGCCTCGATCAGCGCGGGATGATCCGCCAAACCCAGATAGTTGTTGGCGCACATGTTGAGTACGCCGCTGGTCTTCGTGGTGTCGATTCTGGCGCCCTGCGGCGTGGTGATCACGCGCTCATCTTTATAGGTGCCAGCCGCTTTAATCTCACGCAGCGTATCCTGGAAAAACTCGTATGCCTGCTTGCTCATGCGCGCACCTCCGTCCAGTCCAGCACCACCTTGCCGCTTTGCCCGCTGTTCATGACGGCAAACGCCTCCTCAAACTCGGTGTAGTGATAGCGGTGCGTGAGCACGGGAGACAAATCCAGCCCCGCCTCGACCATCGCCATCATCTTATACCAGGTTTCGTACATCTTTCTGCCGTAGACGCCCTGTAGCGTCAGGCCCTTGAAGATCACGTCGTTCCAGTCGATGACCGTGCCGGGACCAGCGATGCCAAGAAGCGCAACCTTGCCGCCGTTTCGCATGAGCTTGAGCATCTGGTTGAGGGCAGCGCCGTTGCCGCTCATCTCGCAGCCGACGTCGAAACCCTCGACGATGTGCAGTTCCTTCATCGCGTCCTCGACGGTCTGATTCTTCAGGTTGACGGTGGCACTGGCTCCCATCTTCGTAGCAAGGTCGAGCCGATAGTCGTTTACGTCGGTGATGACGATCCGGCGCGCGCCGTTTTGCCGGCAGATGCCGACCGCCATGATGCCGATTGGGCCCGCTCCCGTGATCAGCACGTCTTCGCCCGTGACGTCAAACATCGTCGCCGTGTGGCAGGCGTTGCCATACGCATCGTAAAACGCGACGATCTCCTCCGGCGTGGTGGAAGGCACGGCGATGACGTTGGTTTCGGGAATGCAGAGGTATTCGGCAAACGCGCCGTCGCGATTGACGCCGACGCCCTTGGTGAACTTGCACCAGTGCCCGTTGCCCGCGCGGCAGTTGCGGCAGTGTCCGCAGACGATGTGCCCTTCGCCGGTCACGATCTGGCCGACGTGATAATCGTCCACGCCGGGGCCAAGCGCTGCGATTTCGCCGACGTATTCGTGTCCCACGGTCATCGGCGGCACGATGGTCTTCTGGCTCCAGGCGTCCCAGTTATAGATGTGTACATCCGTTCCGCAGATCGCGGTCTTGTGGATTTTGATCAGCACCTCGCCGATCTGGGGCACTGGCGTTTTCACCGTCTTGAGGGTCAAACCCTTATCAGCGGTTTCTTTGACGAGCGCGCGCATATAGGCCGGAATCATATGATATCCTCCGAACATTCAATTTAGAAGGTTGAATCAGACTGGAACTCGCTCCCAATCAAACTCTAGCTTCTTTACAAACTCATTTCAATGCTTCTGGAACAATATAAAATCCTTCGTAAAAACGAAAATCACACCCGCCGGAGTCTCTTCCGACGGGTGTTATTTGATCCCTATTACATCCCGCTCGTGGTCGCGAGGGCGTCCAACGCCTTGTTGACCGCTTCGTCGCCGAAGCAGTAGCCGAGCGTGGTGTAGCCCGCGCGGAGCTTGGCGACCTCGCTCGCGATGGGTTTGTTGCGCAGAATGCAGTCGGCCATCAGGTTGGCGAGCTGCTCAAATTCCTTCGGCCCAAAGCCAAAGCGCGTCATCTCGGATACGCCGAGGCGCAGAGCGCCGCTCGCGGTAAAGCCCTCTTCCTCAGGAGTTGCCTGATAGTTGACGATGACGTTGTTCTCCTCCAGACGCTCCGCAACCTCAGGCCCCGTGCCGTAGCCGGTCTTGACGATGACCTGATGCGTCTCGGTGTAGTCGATCGCGGGATCGCCCGCGACGTCCAGCCCGGCGGCCTTCAGGCTCCGCGCAAACGACTTCGCGTTGGCGATGACGTTCTTTTGGTATTCGTCTCCAAACGCGTTCATTTCGTAAGCCGCCATCAATAACCCCAGCATCGTGCCGAGGTGGTGATTGCTCACCGCTCCCGGGAACGCGCGGGTCTGAATCGTCTTCCAGAGGTCGTATTTCAGCTCGTCTTCCTTGTAGTTGACCGCAATCACGCCGCGCTGCGGGCCAAAGAACGTCTTGTGCGTGGAGCCGGTGACGATCTCCGCACCCTCCTCAAAGGGTTTCTGGAAATGCGGGCCGACGAGGCCCAGCACATGCGCCATGTCGTACATGATCGTGGTGGAAATCTTCTGCTCGTCCACAAACTGGCGGATCTCGCGGACGGGCTCTTTATGCAGCACCATCGACTTGCCGAAGATGATGAACTCCGGTCGATACCGCTCGATGACCTTCTTGGTCTCCTCCACGTCGATCTTGAAGAGGTTTTCGCGCAGCACGGGGAAATTCACCACGGCGGAGCGCTCCGTCGCGGGATCGAGAGCCACATAGTCGTGCAGCGCGCCCATCGGCTGCGCGCTGAGGTGCCCGCCCTTGATGATGTGATTGTTGAGGATGTAGCCGAGGCGCTTGGGCGTACGCTTGCGGTCGAGGCGGTTTTTGTAGTCCATCAACGCGGAGAATACGGTGACGTTGCTCATCTGACCGGAGATCACGCGCGCTTCGACTTCGGTGCAATGGAAGTATTTGACCAGCTCTGCGACCAATGCGCGCTCGACTTCGTCGATGAACTTCGTGCCCTGATAATAGAACACCTCGTGGTCATAGAACGAGGCCGTGCGCTTGTGCTCGGCATAGCGGAAGCTCGGGTCGCTGCCGGATAGCAGCCGCACCGCGCGTGAAGCGGTCATCTCCGACGGAATCAGGTTGATGCACTGCTCCTGCCGCCATGCGTGGTTGTCCGCGGCCTTTTTCAGCAGGTTGAGCGCGCTTGCGGGCAGGTCGGCGGATGGCGCGTCCTTCGGCTCCTCGGGAGCATCCACGACGATGGGCCGCGCGTATGGCGGCGCATCCCCGCGCATGTGCCACGCGGGCACCACAGCGCTGATCTTGCTGCCGCGGATATCCACCTCGACCGCGTCGTCGGTCAGCACGTCCGAATCCAGCAGCGCAAGCCCGATGGAGCGCATCGCTTTCTGGTCGGTGAAGGTTTCAAGTAGGCTTCCCTGATTTTCGACCACATAGCGCGGAATCATCGTTCCGCTGGTGACATAGCCGATCTCTTTGCCGTCTTTGTAGACAGGGAATCCCGCGCGGAGTACGCCGCGCCCGGTCAGGGCGATTGGTCGTACCCTGCGTGGTAGTTTTCGCAGGTCGGAAAAATCGCGGTTGAGGATGCGGCTGCTCGTGGCAAACTGCCGCTCCAGCGGCGCGCGCCCGATCATACCCCGTTTCTCCTCCGCAAAGCTTACGGCAAAGCGCGCGAGCGAGATCGCGAAGATCGGAATCTCGTTTCCGTCCTTGTCCAGCCCCAGCTCGTGCCCGTAGAGCGGAAGCCCTGCCTCCATGCGCAGGGTGTCGCGCGCGCCGAGACCGATGGGCTTTGCGCCACGCTTGACGAGCTCGTCCCAGAGGAACAGGCCGTCCTCGCGCAGCGCGAAGATTTCGTAACCCACGGGTTCGCCCGTATAGCCGGTCTTTGCGATATGCGCGGTCTTGCCGCAGAGGTTCACGGTGCCGAGCGCGTTTTTGACTGGTTCCGTGAGGAACGCGCCGCCTGCCATGTCGCTTAATATCTGCTTGGACTTAGGGCCCTGCACGGAAAGCAGCGCGACGGCTTCGGACTTGTTCTCCATCTGCGCGTCAAACGCCTTGATCTCGCGGCTCAGGTGTGCCCAGTCCTTGTCCGCATTGGACGCGTTGACCACGAGGATATACGCGTCCTCAACGAAGCGGTAGAGATACGCGTCGTCGATCGCGCCGCCGTTCTCGTTGGGAATGATGGCGTACTGCGCCTGGTTGAGATCCAGCGCGGAGACGTTGCTGCTCAGCACATGCTGCAAAAACGCCTTCGCGTCGTTGCCCGTGATGCGAAACCTGCCCATGTGGCTCACGTCGAAGAGTCCGCAGCCGCTGCGGGTGCTCAGGTGCTCGGTCACGATGCCGTCGGGATACTGAATCGGCATTTCCCAGCCGCCGAAATCGACCATGGTAGCGCCAGCCGCCACATGGTGGTCATAGAAGAGGGTGCGTTTTAATTCGCTCATTTCGCTGCCTCCGTAAAGTCATATCGCAGGATGGGGTTGCGAGCGGCGCCTACCTCGTCCGGCCGCCCGATAGGCGTGGTGACGGGAGAAAGGTGCAGCTGTTCCGGCTCGGTCTTAGCGCGCTCAAGAATCTTCTTCACCGCGTCCACCGCAGCATCCAGCGTCTCTTTGCCCTCCGTCTCCGTCGGCTCAAACATCAACGCTTCGTGAACGATCAAGGGGAAATACATCGTCGGCGGGTGCATGCCCGCGTCAATGAGTGTCTTTGCGACGTCCATCGCGGAAACCCCCGTCTCCTTCTTCAGATTCTCGAGCGAGACCACGAACTCGTGCATGCAGAAGCCCTCGTTTGCCGCGGGTAGCGCGTCGCTGAGCCGCGCGCGCATATAGTTTGCGTTGAGCACGGCGTTTTCGCTGGCTTCTTTTAGCCCGTCGCCGCCGAGCATGGTGATATACGTCATCGCGCGGAGCACGACGAGGAAGTTGCCGTAAAACGACTTCATTCTGCCGACGCTGAATTCGGAATCCGTAAAGGAGAACGTACCGTCCGCGTTTCGGGTCGGCAGTTTGTTTGGTAAAAACGGAATCAGGCACTCCTTGCAGCCGACCGCGCCCGCGCCGGGGCCGCCGCCGCCATGCGGAGTGGAGAACGTTTTGTGCAGGTTGAGATGCACCACGTCGAAGCCCATGTCGCCGGGACGCGCCGCGCCCATGATGGCGTTCATGTTCGCGCCGTCATAGTAGCAAAGCCCGCCCGCGCCGTGGACGATATCCGTGATTTCGAGTATGTTTTTATCGAAGATGCCGAGCGTGTTGGGGTTGGTCAGCATCAATCCCGCCGTATCGGGGCCCACCGCCGCGAGAAGGGCGGCTAAGTCCACCGTTCCGTCCGGTGCGGAGGGGATGTTGACCACCGTAAAGCCCGCCATGCTCGCGGTCGCGGGGTTCGTACCGTGCGCGGAATCCGGCACGATGATCTTCTTTCGCGCGCAGTCCTTGCGCGTCTCATGGTAGCGCTTGATCAGCAAAATCCCTAAGAATTCGCCGTGCGCGCCCGCAGCTGGCTGGAAGGTCATCTCCTCCATGCCTACGAGCTGGCAGAGCTGCTCTTTTGCGCGGACGAGCAGTTCGATCGCGCCCTGCGCGGTATGCGCGGGCTGGAGCGGGTGAATCTCGCGGAAGCCTTCCAGCGAGGCGGCCTGCTCGTTGACCGCGGGGTTGTATTTCATCGTGCAGGAACCCAGCGGATAGAACCCGTCGTTGATGCCGTAGACCTGCGTCTCCAGCTCGGAATAATGGCGGCTCACGTCGGTTTCGCTGAGTTCCGGCAAATGCAGCGGCGTCTTGCGCAGCAGCGCTGCGTCAATCTTTGCCGTCGGCACCGCGGGCTTCGGAATCACGACACCGCGACGACCAGCAACGCTTCGTTCAAATGCGAGCTTCATGCGATCACCGCCTTTTTCAGCGTCTCGACCAACAGATCGATCTGAGATTTGGTGTTGCGTTCCGTGGCGCACCAGAGAATGCCACCTTCGACGGGAAGCCCACCGAGGATGCCAGCATCTTCCAGCGCAAGGAGCACCTGATCGGTGTTCGCGGGTGCATGGGTCAAAAACTCGTGGAAGAACGGAGAAACCGGGTTAACCAGCGCAAAGCCCTTGATCTTGCCAAGCTCGTTCGCGAGATCATGCGCGTTGTCATAGCACGCGCGGGCGACTTCCGCCATCCCCTGCGGCCCCATCGCGGAGCAGTAGGCGGCGGCGGTCAGCGCGCAGAGCGCCTGATTGGAGCAGATGTTGCTGCTGGCTTTCTCACGACGGATGTGCTGCTCGCGCGCTTGCAGCGTCAGCACAAAGCAGCGTCTGCCCGCTGCATCCGTGGTCTGACCCACGATTCTGCCCGGGAGCTTTCGCACTATGTCCTTCTTGCACGCCATAAAGCCGAGGTAAGGCCCGCCAAAGCTCAGCGGAATGCCGAGCGGCTGACCATCTCCGATGGCGACATCCACACCTAGTTCGCCGGGGCTTGCTAAAAGCGCCATCGCCGTGGGGTTCATGCTTAAAACGAGCTTTGCGCCCGCAGCATGGACAAGCTCCGCAATCGCGGACACGTCCTCGATCACGCCGTAATAGTTTGGCGATTGCAGGATCAGGCTCGCGACGCCCGCGTTGAGTGCAAGCTTCAGCGCGTCGAGATCAAGCCTGCCGCCCTTGTTTGGCACAAGCGAGACTTCTGCATCCGCACCGAAGCTGTAGGTCTGCACAGTCTCGATGGATTCGGGATTGAGCCCCGCGGCAAGCAGGGTTACGGTTCGGTTGCGCTCGCGGCACATCGCGGCGGCTTCGGCGGCTGCGGTTGCTCCGTCGTAGACCGAGGCGTTGCCCGCATCCATGCCGGTGAGTTCACAGAGCATGGTTTGATACTCGAAGATCGTCTGCAAGATGCCCTGGCTGATCTCCGGCTGATAGGGCGTGTACGCGGTGACAAACGCTTCCTTTGCGGAAACGCGGCTCACCACGGCGGGGATATGGTGCCAGTAGGCACCCGCGCCGCGGAAGATTGCGTCAAAGACGCGGTTTTGTTTCGCGAGAAGTTTCATCTGCTCCAGCGCTTCAAATTCTGAAACGCCTTCCGGCATGGCGGCAACCGCTTCGGCTGCCTTTTCCCGCATCGCCTGCGGGATGTCGGCGTAGAGTTCACCGACGGAAGCAACACCGACTGCGCGCAGCATTTCGCCCCGCTGGGCATCGGTGGACGGCAGAAAATTGCCCAAGGCAATCCCTCCTTCTATTTACAAATCTATTTGCGATTCTATTTGTTCAACTTGCAAGTCTATTCAATACCGTTTTGGGTGCTATTTCGGTTTGCAGAGACAAACAGCCTCCCGACGGGAGGCCATTCTATTGCAATTTATGCGTTGGCGCAGAAGGCTTCGTAGGCGCTAGCGTCCATGAGTTCGGCAAAGCCGGTGACGTTGTTGACCTCGATGAGCCACGCACCGTAGGGATCGGCGTTGATGGACTCCGGCGTGGAGGACAGCGCTTCGTTGACCGCGGTCACGGTGCCACTCACGGGGCTTAGCACTTCCGACACGGCCTTGACGCTCTCGACGTCGCCCAGAGAAGTTTCCGCGGTGACCGCGTCGCCGGGCTGCGGCAGATCGATAAAGACGATGTCGCCCAAAGAGTTCTGTGCAAAGTCGCTGAGGCCTACGCGGTAGCTGCCGTTGCCGAGGTCGAGCAGCCATTCATGGGAGCCGGTGTACTTGCGGTCGTTTTGCAGTGTCATAAATTTTTCCTCCAATTAATATGATAGAACTTTTTTGCAAGAGCTTTGCCGCATCGTACGGCATTTTTCAAAAACCAAAACAAAAAAACAGGACGCGCGAACCAAGTCGCGCGCCCCGTATCTGAACCTGAAAGATTCTTCCGCAATCCATATGATGTGCCTGATTGCGGAATTGCCTCGTCGGTGCCGAAAAAAATCCGGCTTTCCGAAGCTTCGTCGGGTATCGGTCCTTTTGCCTGAGAGTTTGTTGCGCAATCCCCTTCGGCTCTACTTTCACTTATTGAATAAGCTCAGCAGTCTCTCCCGATGCCGTCATCCGAATATTCAATTTTACGTGGTAAGTGTATCGTATTATGACAAGAGATGTCAATCGGGACATGAATCAATTTATTGAAATGCGGTTTCTTCTCGTGCATAAAGATCGAACTCGAATTATGACGATGACCGGTTTCAACGATCGGCGAGTCTTTGTAACGATTGCATCATTTTGCCGCTCATGAAGTCGTACACCAAAGCAATCAACTTCTCCGCGGGCAGGTTCTGATTCTGTTCAAACCAATACCCAAGAATTCCGATCATCGCCGAGAGCATGATCTCCAGCAGGTAATCTGTCTCAATACGAGAGATGCCGTTGGAGAAAAGCGCCGCGCCGAGCATTGGCTTGACTGCTCTTTTCAACTTGCCGGCAAAAGCGGGATCGCCGTTTTCACCAAGCAGCACGGCATAGTATCGGTTGTTTTTCTCATATAACTTTATGAACAAGTTCAGCTGTACCATTCCCGTTTCACTCGCCGGGTTTTGTAACGGCGGAAGCTCGTCTATCGTGGGGATCAACGCGTTTTCGATCTGCTCAAGCACATCATAAACATCCGAAACATACTCATAAAAAGTCCCGCGATTATAGCCGGCTTTTTCGGTGATTTGTTTTACGGTAATCTGTTCTATCTTTTTTCGCGCATAGTACGACCAGAATGCATCCATCAGATTCTGCTTGGTTTGTTCTGTGATTGCAGGTTGCTTTTTCATTGCGTTCCCTCTAGCATCCGACAGGCTCTCTTGCATTGTTGGTTGATGAACCCGCCGAATCCATATTATCATACAACAAGTTGTTGGATAATTGCAGAGGAGATTTCAAATCAATGGTCACAATTCTTTGTTCCGGTTCGCGCGGCGATTTTCAGCCATACATCGCGCTTGCACAAGAATTGAAAAAAGCAGGCGTACCCGTTCGAATTGCAGCTGGTAAGAGCTTTCAAACATTCGTGCAGCAGCACGGGGTGGACATCTATCCGCTCACAATCGATTACAAGACTGTCGATTTGGACCAGAGGTTCTTAAAGCAAGCGCAGTCGGCAGACAATCCGCTGAAGATGCTGTTTGCGTTTCATAAGATGAAAGACCTCATCACCGACTCTGTGGATGAAATGTACGACGCCTGCGCCGGAAGCGACTTGATCGTGTATCATCCGGGTTGCGCGATCGGTCACTTTGCAGCAAAAAATATGGGCATCCCTTCGATATTGGCGGCTCCGTTTCCAATGCATCGAACAAAGGAGGTTGCGTCGGTGATCGCATACGGTCACCAGCGCATCCCGAATTTGCTCAGCTATTCCCTCCTGCAGGGGCTGCTATGGATGGCTGCGAAGAGCGCCGCCGCGATTGTGCTAAAAAAGAGGCTAGGCAAGCTGCCAAAACGATTTGCCTGTCCTTATGAGAAGGTCGACGATACGCATCCGGCGCTAATCTCGTGCAGTGAGTTCGTGTTTCCGCGTCCGCATGATTGGAATGAAAACATTCACCAATACGGTTACTGGTTTGTCGACGAGCGAACGGAATACAAGCCATCAGAGGAACTCGCGCGTTTCTTGTCTGCGGGTGAAAAGCCGATCTATTTCGGGTTTGGCAGCGTCTTTCACGAGGATGAGAAGGAAAATTTCATCCGTATCATCAGCGAAGCGCTCCGTCTAACCAATCGCCGAGGCATCATCTCCGGTATGGGTGACGGGAGACATCTGCCCTCCAATATGTTTGCGGTAGACAGCATTCCTCACTCCTGGCTATTTTCAAAAGTATCGGCAGTCTGCCATCACGGTGGAGCGGGTACAACAGCGGCAGGATTCAAAGCCGGTGTTCCGAGCATCATCATTCCCTTCTCAAACGATCAGTTCGCATGGGCGCACCGCGCATATGATATCGGTGTCGGAACAAAACCGTTGAGCCGAAAGAAGCTGACCGTTCGTGATCTGGCGGATGCGATAACAGCCGCAAGTTCAGCCCAAATGAAGGATCGCGTGGCAAAGCTCGCGGAGCAGATAGCGGGCGAGAACGGCGCGCGCGATTGCGCATCGGTGATCACCCGCTTACTGACGAAAGTGTAAGCACCGAGATTCCGCCTGCCTTTCGTTTGAACAAGGCAAGCATGACGTAATGTTCTGAATATCCTAGAGCACGCTCTGTCCTATGCTTGTTCGGCGATCTCACCCCAACGATAGCAAAAAGGCCTCCGGCTTGTGCCGGAGGTCTTTGTAATCCTGCAAATAGACTTGATTATGCTTTCACTTTCTTTTTAAAGATGTCGCGCCGAAACAGAATTACGTTCATCACGATAAACAGCACGCTGAGCGCCGCGAGCGTAATCCAGACGTTGGTGAGGTTGCTCGTCGCGGGATCGGCGGTTAAGCCGATTGGCGCAAATCCCAGTAGCAGCAGCATCGGGAAACCGAACACGATCGCCCAGAGTTGCTGGTAGACAAGGTTGCTGGCGGCCGGCGTCTTAAACAGCGGATCGATCTCACGCAGCAGGATGATACCCGTGCTCGCCGTGCCCGTGAGCATGCCGTAGAGCGAAAGGAACGACTCTGCCTGATACTCCGGGTAAACGCGCTTGCTGATGATGTCCAGCTGGATGTAGGTCGCAACCGCGCCGACGATGCAGATCACGCTCAGCGGAATGATGAACTCGCGGTGCGAGAATGCGGAAAGGTCGATTGCCGCGATGGATGCTACCACCATCAGGTCAAACATGACGCCGGAGATGCGCGCGAGCATGAAGTTGTTGAGATACTGCCTGCGTCCGCGGTTGGTCAGTCCCTTGAGCACATTGCGCACGAGGATTGCCATCACGGTGCCGATTAGGAAGTTGAATCCCCAGATCAACGGTTTTACCGTGCTGGTGAAGAACCCGCCGAGTGAATCCAGCCCGATAGAGAGCAGATACATCACGCCATAGGCCGCCATGTAGGTAAACACCACGAGTCCGATCTGGACCGTGAGTTTATCCAGCGACTCGGAGAGCGGAATCTCGCCCTTTTCCGTGATGGATTCGGCGGTGAGGTCTTCCATCTCGTCCGCGTTTTCCAGATAGGACTTGATCAGTCCCTTTTTGCGCATCCGCTGTAGATAGACAACGCCGCCAAGCCCCGCCGAGACAAAACCCATCGCGGCGACGGTGAGGCCGAAGCTACCGCCGTACTGGAAGGGCGCATAGGCGGTTGCCGTCTCGTAGACGTGTCCCCAGTTGTATGCCTGGCCAGGGCCCTGTCCATAGCCCATCGGAAGCAGCAGGCCGGAGGCCGGCCAGTTGCCGATCAGGAAGAAGAGGCCGACCGTGATGGCTAGGCCTAAAATCCCCTGCAAGAGATAGGAGGAGACCGTGGTCACGCCTGCGTCAAAAACAGCAACGTTGCTCTTTTTATTCTTCTCGCGCTTATCGGAGCGCAGCGCCATCGCAACAAAGCCGAGACCCAAGCCGTGGTAGGTCAGTGTCTCCATGGTGACCTTGTTGAAGAGCGCGCCGCCGGAGATCTTCTGCACCGCAATGTTGGCAAAGAGGATCAAGAATCCGCCCAGTACCGAGCTGGGGATGAGCGACTGTCGAAGCGGTTTGATCAGGCGGCGCAGCATGTTTGCCGTCAGCATGCCGACCAGCAGAATGGTCAGCTCAATCATCAGCGTCCATACGCCAGCATCCCAGAAATTGTGGCCTGTTGTCATGATCGTGGCTCCTTCTTTGAAATTAAACTGTCCGGAAAGAAGTCATTGTTTGATTTAGATTGTTAAAAAGCAGTCATTCTTTCGGATGAGGCCCGCCAAACGCAGGGCGCTTGCATTCAATATACCATGCGGCTTATGCGCATAGCAAATCAAGGAAGTTTGATCCGTCACAGCAGGATGACGGCATAATCGGCAGCCCGGCAACTCATTATGATGCGTTTCAAACGCTGGTCAGGAGCGCGCGTTAGCCTTGCGCCGCGCGCGCCTCTTTCTCCGCAAGCATATTTTTCGTGTCCTTATCGATGTTCAGGAAGAAGATGACAACCATCATCACCGCGGCAACCACCATTGGAATCCAGCCGAGGATCGCGTTGATGGTGGTGATGGCACCAACGGGTTGGGTGGTTAACTTCGCGTTAAAACCATTGAGCGAGAGCGCGATGGCGACGAGCTGTGTCGCACCCGCGACCGCGAGCTTGCTTGCGAGGTTATCCGCCGTGGAAACAAGGCTATCGAGCCTTCTTCCGGACTGCCACTCGATGATGTCTACGATGTTGTTGCGGTTGGTGTTGAACATGACAAACGTAATCGTAATCGCGATGCCGACGGAGATTGCGTTGACATAGATCGCGCCCAGAGAAAACGGGTTGATCACAAACCAGATCTTGCCGAGGATGAACAGCGCAGCGGCAAGGAGCATGGTCTTTTTTCTGCCGAGGAGACGGTCGATTGCGGAGACGAGGAACGAAGAGCCGAGCGCCGCGACCAGATACGCCGCCTGAATGGCGGTTGCAGCCGCCGTGCTGCCGAGCACGTAGGTCGCGTAATAGGTGATGCAGCTCATCAAAAGCAGATTGATCACGCCGTAGCAGATGATATAGAGCATGTTGAGCACCCAGCTCTTGCACCGAAACAGCATCGTAAAGACGGTCTTTGCCGAGAGCTTCTCGTCGTCTTCCGCGATGGGCTTGACGCGCTCCTTTGTGGTAAAGAAGTGTACGATGCAGCCGATGATGCAGACCACGCCCATCACGCAGGCGGTGAGTAAGAATCCCAGCGAGCTATTCGCATCGATCAGGTTGCCCTTTGTGTCCATCGCGCCGAATACTTTCAGCAGCGGCAGGCAGGCGACCGCGCCGATGCCCGCGCCCAGCGCGCCACCAAGGTTACGAAAGACGTTGATTGAGCGCCTGTCCTCGTCGAGATTGGTGGCAAGACTTCCCATGCTGTTGTATGGAATGCCGACGAATGTGTTAAAAAGTTCGAAGAACAGATATACGATCAGCGCAACCGCGATTGCCGCCTTGTTTGGCAGGCCGAAGTCGGTAAAGAGCAGCACGACGGTGATCGCCCACGGCACGGCAAACCAGATTGCCAGCGGGCGGACGCGTTCGCCGTTTTTAAACTTGTGGTTGACCGCCCAGAAGCCGATCAAGGGATCGTTGATCGCATCCCAGATGGTGCCGAGGGTGAGGATCGTCCCCGCGACGAGGATATCGATCTTAAGCACGTTGGTCAAAAAGAAGAGATAGTAGATGCTCTTGAACTGATACACGACGTTGCTCGCCGTCGAGAAGGTGCAAAACCCCAGCTTCTCCGGAAAGCGTGTGCGGGGAATTTCCTGTGTGATGGGATTGCTCATACGTTCTTCTCCTTTTTCGCAATCGTGGTCAGTCGATCGATCAGTAGCGCCTTAAACCGCTCCGGCTCGTCTCCCATGGGATTGTGTCCCGACTGTTCAAACCAGACGAGCTCCTTTTGCGGTGCCTCGATGCTGTCAAACCAGCCCTGCACCAAAGACGCAGGCGTGTTTTGATCCAGCACGCCGTCGAACACGAAATAGGGAACTTCAAACTTCGTGCAGGTTTCGGGAAAGTTGGTCGCCCCGACCGCGTCCCACATCTCGGTGAGCACATATTTATATCCGCGCACGAGTCCGTAGATGTCCTTGATCGAGTATTCGCCGCTGAACAGCACCGGCACGACGAAGGAGGAGAAGTAGCTCCGCTTCTTTGCGCTCTTGCTGTAGCCGCCGTATTTCATCATGATATTCCGCTGCGCCATCATGCCGTCAAAGCCGCCTTTGTAGACACCCTTAACAGGAGGCCCAACTTTATTGAGAATCGCGATCGATTTCTCGTCCCCTGCTTTTTTTGCCTCTTCCATGGCAAACGCAAAGCTGATCTCCTCGTTCTTCGCGCCGTCCACCACCTGACCAAAGCCGACATAGGCCGCGATCTTCTCCGGATGGCGATTGGCAAGATAGGTGCCGAGTTCCGAGCCCCAGCTGCCGCCGATGATGAAGATTTTATCCTTGTGAAACCGCTCGCAGAGCCAGTTGACGAGGGCGTTTGCGTCCTCCACCAG
>JBDKRF010000332.1:0-1742 GCA_039683525.1 Clostridiaceae bacterium | reverse complement strand
CGTAGGACCAGCAAGGAATCCGGTCGGCTTCTTGGTGCCGTTACCAGACACAAACGCCGCGCCCTCGCCAGCGTAGATGGTTTCCGCTGCCGAGTTGATCAGCCAGTCTTCGACGTTAAAGAACAAGTCGTCAAGCGATTCTTCCGACGCTTGCGGCTTCGCCGAAGCCATGCCAAAGGTCGGCGCGACTTCTGCGAGGTCCGGCGTGTTGGTCTGAGCGCGGGTATCGGTTTCGCCGATCCACTCGAAGCCAGCACCATTCACGTCAAACAGTTCCTTGTAATCCGGCGTTCCGACCGTGCGAACAGTGGCAATCTGGCGAATCGGAGAAATATCGACGCCGATGCGGGCAATCGCACGCTCGATCTGTTCCGGCAAAGCAAAGCCGCCAGCGGAACCGGTCGAAATAACAGTTGCGGTCGATTTGGCTTCGAGCGCTTTTTGCGCTTGCGTGGCCTTCTGCATCCGGGCCTGGTCTGTCGGGCTGCGCACCCAATCAAGCAGCGCATTCTTGTACTCGACAGCTTCCGGCGATTCGCGGTCTTGCTTGTCGCCAAATGCGCCCGGACGAGCAAGCTTGGTTTCCATCTTTTCCAACTTGGCCTTGACCTCGGTGAGCTGGTCAATAGCGCTGTCCATCTTTGCAAGCTTGGCGTCGAGATCGGAGGTAGAGTTACCGGCTTTGATTGCTTCAATGCGCTGGTCGTTGGTTTTCTTGTACTCTTCGAACGCGGTGCCGATCTTGTCAATAGCATCGCCAATCGACTTGACGGACGGTTCGTCGCGCTTTTCATAGACGCCGAATGCTTCGGCCTTGGCTTGGAATGCAGCCATGTGCGCTGCCATCAGCGCGATCAGCGATACAGTTTTCTTCATTGCATTACCTTTCGTATGGACGAAAAAAAGCACCCGAAGGTGCTTGTCTTGGTGGCCTTGTGGCCTAGGAAGTGAGAGAACTCAAAAGCCGGTCTGCGGCTTTCAGTGCTACAGCGGCTGATTTCGCGGAATCACTCCGTTCCTCGCCCATTCGCATGACGCGGCTCACGAATGCGGTCGCGTCGGACTTGCTAAACCCTGACTCTCTCAGGACTCGTTCAGCATCTTTCGGCGCGGCCAGTTCGTCCGCGCTCTTAACGTTTGTTACTCGTGCTTTCTTGTTTGCCGGGAATGTGACAAGCGAAACTTCCCAAAGGTCGATTTCTGTCAGCGTCCGAATGTTCGTTTCGTTGTTGTATGACCATTCTTTCGATACGAACCCGACTGACAAGCCGTTGATCGCGCCCATCTTGAGCAGGGCTAGCGCTTCTTTCCCCTTGGATGTATCGAGGCACAATTTACCTTTCAGCCGCAGGCCGTTGTCGTCTTCTTCCATCTCAGTCCAGACGCCGAGCGGTTCATCTGATTCATGCTGCCAGAGCATGGCCGGCATCGTCCCTGCGGACTTATGCGCGGAAATCGTAGCCTTGAATGCGCCAGCCGCGATAATGTCGTCCCACTCATCCACGTTGCCGAACACGGAGCCATAACCCTCAATGCTTCCATCCTCGCCAGCCGCTTTGATGCTCAGCGAATAGGCGCGGGTCTCCCTGCCGTCTGAACTCGACCGGCATTCAATCTTTGTTTTCATAGTGTCCCTTTACACTGGTGGAACGGGCTGCGCGCCCTTTTGCATGTTCAACGGCGTCAAGTAGTCGTCGCCACCTTCTCTCGGGTCGAGTCCGTCATAGTCTCGAATCTCGTTC
>JBDKRF010000331.1:0-19149 GCA_039683525.1 Clostridiaceae bacterium | reverse complement strand
GATACCTTCGACGTATCCGTGCTGGAACTGCCGTATATCTTCGGCACGCAGAAGGGCAGAAAGCCCGTTTGGGTGTTCCTCATCGAGATGCTGCTCAAGATGAAAGGCGCGATTCTCTACCCGAAGGGCGGCACCACAATGGTCACCGTGCGTCAGGTTGGGCAGGCCTTCGCGGGCGCGCTGGAGCGCGGTCGTGGCGCCAACGCCTACCCCATCGGCTGGTTCAATCTCACCTGGCGTGAAATGATCTCCATCATGAATAAGTACATGGGTGTGCCGGATAAAAAGATCATCACGATCCCGAAATTCCTCTTCGCCATGAGCGCGAGCGGAATCGAGAAACAGCACCGCACCGCAGGCACCGAAGGCGGACTACTGATGTCCAAGTTTGTGGACATGCAGACGAGCAATCTCTTCATCGACAAAGAGGAGGCCTGCCTGCCGTTGGGCGTGACGGACGACGACATCGATGGTGCCATCGGTGAATCTGTGCTGCTCAGCATGGAAGTCATCGACAAAAAAGCAAAGGTCATCGACATGAAGGGTGAATAAGCTTTTACCGCTCAATCCTAATCTCTGAACAAACTTCTTTCGTTGACAAGAAACCTCCTGACGCCTGAAAACGTCGGGAGGTTCATTTTTTGCTGTACTGTTTACTCTGTTTGATTGCTAACGAAAAAACGTCCCAAATGCAGTTCATGGTTGTATGGATCGATTGTTTCGCAATTTTTACCACGTATGGTAATTTTAATAAATCCGCTTTTCCTGCGTTTGCCGATTTACCCCGTGTGGTAATTCGTGTAACAGCAAGGTTTTTTCGCTTATAGTTTCCCCTGCACCGTGACGGTGGTAAACGTTCGAAGCGTGTGCTGCATCCGCTCCTGTTTCAGCAGCGGCAGCACGTTTCGCACGATCTCAACGCGTGTAATTCCCGTCAGCTCCATCAGCATCTCTGAAGCGTCACGGATCGACGGGGCTTCATCGAAAACGATCTTGAGCGTGTCCTCCCCCGTGAGCGTAAAGCGTACGAGGCGGGTAAACGGCGTCTCGATGAAATATGCTGCAATGATGAGAGAGAGTTCGCCCGTGTCGGAAATCTCGGTTTGGGCGGCAAAGCATGCCTCAAACACATCGCCTCTTTGCGACAGCTGCGCCTGCGTAAAGCCGCTTTCCGAGAGCGTGAAGCGGTGCTTGTATTCCCCCTCCACCATCTCGACAGCCAGCGCGCCATCCTCCGTACGGGAGAACGCAACCTGCTGCAGCCCCGTGGTGACGTTGTTGTGTACGCTCTGCAGAATAAACGGGAAGAGGCCGCCGATGTTCGCCGGAAACAAGTAGACGCGCCCGATCAGCCGTGCGGTTACCTCTTCTAGCGGGACGCTCTTGCGCCCGGCGGTATAGAACGGCGGACGGAAACGCGCGCTGAGCGTTCCGATCGTGGTCTTCAGCGCATCCGTCGCGCGCGGGTCTGTCGCGATTCGTTCACTCCCCATATTCTCAAAGCAGGCGGAGACATAATCCAGCACGCCGCCCTGCGCAAAGAGGCGGGATGTACCGGAGAACAGCACCACCAGCGCGTTTTGATCCGGCAGAGCGAGCATATACTGCCCGAACGCACCGTTGAAGAGAAACGCGCCTTCCCGCGCGGTCATCCAAATCTGGTGCCCATAGCCGTAGGTGATCTCGCCGTGCGGGGTATCGATCTGCGGCTTGGTCGCCTCCTCGATCCAGCGCACGCTGATGAGGCGCTTATCTCCCCAGGGTGTATGCCAAACGCCCTTATTGAGGTAGAGCTGGCCCACCTTTGCCACGCTCTCCGGCGTGAGGGACAGTCCCCAGCCACCCTTCTCGGTGCCGTTGGGGCAGGTTTCCCAGTAGTGCGACGCGATGCCAAGCGGCGCATAGAGGCGCGGCTCCAGATAGCGCGTCAAGGTTTCGCCGGTCTTTCTGCGCACGATGGCCGCGAGCATATAGGTGTTCATCGAGTTATAATCAAACGCACTGCCCGGCTCAAATTTTACCGGCGCATGCAGGAAGTCCCGCTCCCAGTCGGTGCCCATCGCGGAGCCCGCTTCATTGAAATACGTACCGGTGCTCATGTTGAGGAGCATCCGTACCGTCATCTTCTGCGCGGGGTGCGTTTGCGCTTCCGGCGCCTTGTCGAAGAAGATGTCGCAGAGGCGCTCGTCGATAGTAAGCAAACCTTCGTCCACCAGCATGCCGATGGCGGTTGCGGTGATGCTCTTGCTCAGTGAGTAGAGTTGGTGCGGATAAGCGCCGTCGTAGGGTGCCCAATTTGCCTCGGCAATCACCTTTCCATTGCGCAGGATCATGATCTCGTGCGCTTTTGCCGCCTCATCCGAATGGATGGCGTCCAGCAGTGCGCGGAGGGCAAGCGAGCTCACGCCTTCCGCTTCCGGCGTGCTGCGCGGCAGCGACTTTGCGTCCGCATTCGGCAGAAACGCGGGTTTCTGCGGCCTGTGCGCGTAGGGATAAAGATGCTGTGTGTCCTGCGTGAGGAACTTCCAGATCATGTCCATCGCGCGTTTTTGCAGCGTGAGATCGACCTTGTCCATCTCCTTGCGGAAGAGTCCGCGCTTACGACGAAGCTGCGCGCGCTCCATCCCCGCGAGTGCCTCATATCTGGCGTTGACACGTGCAATCGTCGCATCCCACGGCACGGGAGCCATGGCGCGCGCGTTGGCGCGAAGCCGCGCAATCTGTTCGGGATCGCCAAGATAGCTCTCAATCGCTTCCGCCATACTCTCCGGTGTGTCTCCGCAGGTGAGCCCGTTGAGCCCGTCGGTGATCAGCTCATCCGGGAAGCTGCCCGCGATGACCAGCGACGGCGTGCCCTGCACCGCGGCCTCACGAACGACGAGTCCCGCGCTGATGCGCTGCATCGGAAACAGGCAGAGCGCACTCTCGGCATAAAGGCCAGTCAGCAGGGATTCATCCGTAATCTGACCCAGAAAACGCACGGTTCCCAACAGCCCAAGGTCGCGCGCAATCGTGCGCGCGTGCTTCTCCTCCGGCCCGCTGCCCGCAATCAGTAGCTGGAAATCCACGCCACTCTGGCGTAGCTTCGCCGCAGCCTCGAAGACATGCGTCAGATTTTTCTGCTGATCGAGACTGCCCGCAAAGAGAAGCGCGGGCGAGCCGCCGAGGTGAAGCTCCTCCCTTGCGCGTTGGCGCGCGGTGGCGTCTGCCTCTTCCTGCTCGATGCCGTTTTCAAACACCTCGATGTTTCCCTCAAAGCCGCGCTCATACAGAAACGACTTTGCCTCTTCGCTGACGACCCAGATTTCATCGCAGCGGTTGAAGAAATCCAGCGCAAAGTATTTGGACAGCTGGTTTTGCTGTTCGTCTTTTGTGCTCAGCAGCAACTCGCGTATATACTTTGTGTGAAAGGTGCCGACCAGAGGCACATGACACTTATCCGCAAGGCGAACCGCTTCCATCCCGGCGGAACCGGGGCTATGCGCATGCACGATATCAAACGACAACGCGTTGACGCGTGAGAGATAATGCATATCCAGGGTGGCAGCGGTCGCTCGATACTGCGTTGTGCCGGGAAGGCTCAGCGCGATATAGTCCAGTATTTCATACGGCAGTTTCCCGCGGTACCCCTGCGTGACAAGCGGAGTAATGACATATACCTCCTGACCAAGCACGCTCAATTCGCGCGCATAGGCGTTTACCATGCGGCTCACGCCGTCGGTAATCGGGTAAAACAGATCGGAACATTGCGCAATTTTCAGCATTTGTTTGATCCTCCAGCGTCATTTTAACACAGCAAGCGCTTGCCCGCCATATCCACCGCTTGAGCGCGTATGCTTCTTTACGGGAACTTGTATATCATGTATACTAAACCAAACATATTGTCTTCGGGGGGATTTTAAACGGTGGAAACACAAACAGGTAAGCAGCAAACATTATCGGAGTTTCTGGCTCCCAGCAAGTCATCTCGCATCTGGCTCATCATCATGGCGGCTCTGGTCTCGCTGATGATCATCGGCGCCGCATACGAGATTAACAAACCGAAATCGGACCCGGTTCGTATGAATACGCAGATGGACTCCGGCACCTATTGCTACGTTGATGTAGGCATGGTCTCCGACTGGCTGCTCAAGGTGACCGGTGATGAGGATTATACGATCTATGAGGCGATGGACCCCGACGGCAACTGGTTCCTGCTCACACTCGACGACGAGGTGTATGCAACGCTCTCCACACAACAGGAAGCATATAACACCTATTTCTTTGGGAATGCCGAGGATTTCGTCCTGCCCGAACCGGTTCGCTTAACGGGCGTAACGCGCGCGCTGGATTCCGATGAAGCGGAGCAGATTGCGTCCGTCTTTGAAAACACGACCGTCAGCGACGTGAACAAACTCTACGGAGCAAACTACCTCCACGAAGGCGAAAGCAACCAGAACGACGGCGTTTACGGTTATGTGGTCGGCGCAATCTTCTTTGGCATGTTCCTCTTGATCCTCGCGATCAATGTAGGCGCGATCCGCAAGAATTACCGCAGGAGCGAAGCCCGCCTGTATGAACTCGGCAAGTCGGACGAATCGGAACTCGAATACTCCTCGCCGGAGAGCGTTCGCTTCCCCAAATCGCGACTCATTCTCTCCAGGCAGTTTGTCTATTGCGGCATCAGTGGTTGGGTGGTCCCCTATGAGGACATCGGCTGGGCCTATCAGCGCACGCAGCGCGCTTACGGCATCCCCGTCTCCAAACAGATCGTCGCAGGGTTGAACAACGGCAAGACCATCGTGCTCGCAGCAAAGGGCGTCGACGACTCCGTCCTGACGGATACGGCGCGCACCATTTACACCGCCAATCCGAACTGCCTGATCGGTTACTCGTTTGACAACATCAAGCTCTACCGTCAGCGCGTGAAAGAGTATAAGCTCAGCCATCCCAAATAGAGCAGCTCGATCAACAAGAGGGACGATGTTTGTAATCGCCCCTCTTTTTTATCTTGCATCTCGATCGAAAATCAAGACGATGTCGGTTATCGCCCCTCTTTTTTTCGAAAAATACTATTCGAGTTCACGTTGTGTTAACACCATTTTCATCAACCCGTGTTGATTTATCGGCATGATTCGTATATATTGGGAGAGGATAAAAATCATACGATGCGAAGGATCTCTACAAGCCGAGAAGATGTTGCCACCGATTCCCATGGTTTGGTATTGGCCGTATCTCATCTGCCGAAGGGTCCGGATACTCACAAGAATTCATTATGGAGGTCATCTCCCTTGGATCATAAGAAAATGGATCGCCGCGTTCGTAAAACGCGTATGCAGCTTCGCTCAGGGCTGACTCAGCTCATGCGCGAAAAACCAATCAAGGACATCACCGTGCGCGAGCTGGCGCAGCTCATTGACATCAACCGCTGCACCTTCTACCTGCATTACCGCGATATCTACGATATGGTGGAGCAGGTTGAGCAGGAAGTCTTTGACGAATTTGAGGCGCTGGTTCGTGCACACCCCTCAGAAGAGCTGATGAATAAGCCCATTGCGCTGCTGCTCGATCTCTTCGAGTTCTTTGCCTCGAATGCCGACCTCTGCGCGGCGTTTCTTGGCGGAAACGGCGATATGGCATTCTTCAACAAGCTCATTTTGCTGATTCGCGACCGCGTGGTGGAATATTGGCTCAAGGAGCAGAAGAAGGACCCGGATCAGTTTGACTATTACTTCTCGTTCCTTGCCTCCGGATTCATCGGCATCATCCGCGAATGGTTCCAGCGGGATATGAAGGAAACCCCGGCGCAGATGGCCTCCATGGCGGAGCATCTCGTGCTGTACGGAATGGGCCGGTAATACAGCCGCCCGCATTCGCCGTTTTCTTTGAGTTTTTGTTTGTGCGTTAAAATGTTACGGTCGAATACCGTTTGTAAGGGAATAATAGAATCACATGAAAGAACATACACCATCCAAGAAGCCGATCTATTACTATACCATCATTGCGATGATTGCGCTGCTCCTGCTCAATGCGTTTGTCTTTCCGCAACTTCTGCAAAACGAAGTCAAGGAAGTCGGTTATAACGAGTTTCTGACCATGGTGGACGGCGGCAAAGTGGATGAAGTCTCGCGCGACGAAGCGACGCAGACCATCACGTTTACCAGCAAGGATAAAGGCGAAACCCTCTATTATAAAACAGGCATCTGGCCGGATGAAACGCTGGTCGACCGCCTCGACAAGGCAGGCGTCAAGTTCACCGCGAGCATCCCGACGCAGACCTCTCCGTTGTTGAGCTTCCTCCTGAGCTGGATGCTGCCCATCCTGATCTTCGTCGGCCTCGGGCAGTTCCTGATGAAGCGCATGCAAAACGGCATGCCGGGCGGCATCAACAACGCGCTCTCCTTCGGCAAAGCCAACGCAAAGATCTATGTCGAGGCGCAGACGGGTAAAACCTTCAATGACGTCGCGGGTCAGGACGAAGCAAAGGAAGCGCTGCTAGAGATCGTAGACTTCCTGCACAATCCCGACCGCTACGCGGAAATCGGCGCTAAGCTGCCCAAAGGCGCGCTGCTCGTCGGCCCTCCGGGCACGGGCAAAACCCTGCTCGCCAAGGCTGTCGCGGGCGAAGCAAACGTGCCGTTCTTCAGCATCTCCGGCTCAGCGTTTGTCGAGATGTTCGTCGGCATGGGCGCGGCGAAAGTGCGCGACCTCTTCTCCCAGGCGGAGCAGAAGGCGCCCTGCATCGTGTTCATCGACGAAATCGACACCATTGGCAAACGCCGCGACAACGGACTCGGCAGCAACGACGAGCGCGAGCAAACGCTGAACCAGCTGCTCACCGAGATGGATGGCTTCGACGCGCGCAAAGGCGTCGTCATCCTCGCCGCGACGAACCGTCCCGATTCCCTCGACCCCGCGCTGCTGCGTCCCGGTCGATTCGATCGCCGCATCCACGTGGAACTGCCGGACCTCAAGGGGCGCTGTGACATCCTAAAAGTACACGCCCGCGGGGTCAAGATCTCCGACGCGGTCGATTTTGAAGCCATCGCGCGCGCAACCAGCGGCGCCTCCGGCGCAGACCTTGCGAACATCATCAACGAAGCGGCTCTGCGTGCCGTTCGCATGAAGCGCGAGATCGTGGATCAGTCGGATCTGGAGGAGAGCGTCGAGGTGGTCATCGCGGGCTATGCGCGAAAGAACGCCGTCATCTCACCCAAAGAAAAACGCATCGTCGCCTATCACGAGATCGGACACGCACTGGTCGCCGCCACACAGACCGAGAGCGCGCCGGTGCATAAGATCACCATCGTTCCGCGCACGAGCGGTGCCCTAGGTTACACCATGCAGGTGGACGAAAGCGAACACTACCTCATGACCCGTGAGGAAGCGGAGAACAAGATTGCCACCCTCACCGGCGGCAGAGCCGCGGAGGAGACCGTGTTCGGCACCATCACCACGGGAGCCAGCAACGATATCGAGCAGGCGACGCGCATCGCGCGCGCAATGGTCGTGCGCTACGGCATGAGCGACGAGTTCGGCATGGTAGCGCTTGAATGCCAGAATAATCCCTACCTGGCCACCGACGGAGCCATGACCTGCTCTTCAGACACGGCGGCGCGCGTGGACGCGGAGGTCATCGCCATCGTGGAGCGCGCGCACAAGCGCGCCAAGCAGATTCTCAAAGAGAACGAAGGCGCGCTGCACAAGCTCGCGGCGCATCTCCTGGAACGCGAAACCATCACGGGCGAGGAGTTCATGCATCTATTAAAGGAGCTCTCTCCGGGTGCGATTCCGAAGTTGAGCGCATAAGTAGCATTCTTCTCAGGCAGGCGGCGAACAGCCGCCTGTTTTTTTCGCGTTCCATCGCAAAAATGTGAAAATATTGTGGAAGCGCGCGCCGATGCTTGAAAACAGTTTTCCGGCGTAGTATGCTAGATTAGCACTCGATGTTATTGAGTGCTAACATACACGCAATTCATGACGGAGGCGCACTTTTCATGGCAAAAAAGCAATTCAAGGCGGAATCGCGGCGCATACTCGACCTGATGATCGACAGCATCTACACGCACAAAGAAATCTTTCTGCGCGAGCTCATCAGCAACGCCAGCGACGCGATCGATAAGCTCTACTTCCTCTCGCTGACGGACGACAAGGTCGGAAAAAGCCGCGAAGACTTCGAAATCCGCATCTCTGCGGATAAAGACAAACGTATCCTGACCATCACCGATAACGGCATCGGCATGACCAAGGATGAGTTGGACGAAAACCTCGGCACCATCGCCAAGAGCGGCACGCTCGCGTTTAAAAAAGAGCACGACACCAGCGACGCGGTGGACATCATCGGCCAGTTCGGCGTCGGCTTCTACTCTTCCTTTATGGTGGCGGATGACGTACAGGTGCTTTCGCGCGCCTATGGCAGCGACGAAGCGTGGCTCTGGGAGAGCGAAGGCCGCGAAGGCTACACGCTCACCAAGTCGGAAAAGTCGGAGTGCGGAACCATCATCACGCTCAAAATCAAGCAGAATACCGACGACGAGCAGTATGACAATTACCTCGACTACTATAAAATCTCCTCGCTGGTCAAACAGTACTCGGACTATATCCGGTATCCGATCCGCATGGAACACACCCATACCCGCCCGAAGAACGGCGACCCCAAGGACACGGAGACTGTCACCGAGGACGAAACGCTCAATAGCATGATTCCGCTTTGGAAGAAGTCCAAGAGCGAACTCAAGGACGAGGATTACAACGAGTTTTACAAGAGCAAGTTCCACGACTATGAGGACCCGCTGATGACGATCCATTTCAGCGGCGAAGGCGTGGTCAGCTACGACGCGCTGCTCTATATCCCGAAGAATCCGCCGTTCGATTTCTACGCGAAGGAGTATCAGCGGGGGTTACAGCTGTATTCCAGCGGCGTACTGATCATGGAGAAATGCGCGGATCTGCTGCCGGACTATTTCGGCTTCGTCAGCGGACTTGTCGACAGCAGCGATCTTTCGCTGAACATCTCACGCGAACTGTTGCAGCACGACCGCCAGCTCAAGACCATCGCCGTCACGCTCAAAAAGCGGATCAAGAGCGAGCTCAAAAAGCTCTTGGACAACGACCGCGAGAAATATGAGCAGTTCTATAAGGGCTTCAAGCTGCCGATCAAGTACGGCCTCTACAGCGACTACGGCATGAACAAGGACTTCCTCTCCGACCTCGTACTCTACCACAGCGCGGCAGAAAACAAACTCGTCTCGCTCAAAGAGTATGTGGACGCGATGAAGGAAGACCAGAAATACATCTACTACGTCTCCGCGGAGACGGTCGAGCGCGCAATGAAGCTGCCGCAGACCGAGCGCGTGCGCGATCAGGGCTACGACATCCTCTGCATGACGGACGACGTAGACGAGTTTACCATGCGCATACTCGGCAACTACATGGAGAAGACCTTCAAGTCCGTTTCCGACGCGGATCTCAACCTCGTTTCGGACGAGGAGAAGCGGGCGCAGGAGCGCGCGCAAGAGGAGAACAAGGATATGCTTGCCGCGCTCAAAGCAGCGCTGGAAGGCAAGGTCAAGGACGTTCGCCTCAGCGATCGGCTCAAGAGCTCGCCCGTGTGCCTGACTAGTGAAGGCCCGCTCTCCATCGAGATGGAGAAGGTGCTTTCCAGTATGCCAGTGTCCGACGGAACCGTTAAGGCAGAGCGCGTGCTGGAGATCAACCCCGCACATCCGGTGTTTGCGGTGCTGGCGAAGCTTGGCACGGACGACGCGCGCGTGGCAAAATACGCAAACCTGCTCTACGATCAGGCGCTGCTCATCGAAGGGCTGCCGATCGAAGACCCGGTCGCGTTCTCTAACGCCATCTGCGAGCTGATGATCTAAACGGGATTCACCGGGGCTGAGCCCAACCCCGTGCCCTAACAAAATGGCAGGCCTTTCGGCTTGCCATTTTTGTTTGCGTACTGTATTAGATGATCTCCTGCCGCTTCGCGCGGTTGATCGCGGAGAGGATGCCGCGAAGCGGTGCCAAGCTGATGTTGTGCGAAACGCCCACGCCGAAGACGTCCTTGCCGCCTTTGCTCCTAAGGTGGATGTACGCCACCGCCTTGGAATCCGAGCCGCTGCGAATCGCGTGCTCGCTATAATCCACAAAGGTGAATTTGTCCATCTTTTGCCCGCGGATGGAGTTGAAGAACGCGTCGATGGGGCCGTTTCCTTCGCCCGCAACATCAAACAGCGTCTCCTTATGCGCCAGCGTGCCGGTAAACGTCACGTGAGAGTTGCCCTTTGCGTCCGTGGTCTCGGAGAAAGAGTGGTGAACGAGGCGATAGGGCGCATCGATATCCACATACTCCTTCTGGAACAGATCGTTGATGCGCTCCGGCTTGAGTTCCTTGCCCACGCGGTCGGTCACCGTCTTCACCACGGAGCCAAACTCCGGATGCATGGCTTTTGGCAGATCGTAGCCAAAGTTCTGCTGCATGATGAACGCAGCTCCTCCCTTGCCGGACTGGCTGTTGATGCGGATGATCGGCTCGTACTGCCTGCCGACGTCCGCGGGATCGATCGGAAGATATGGCACCTCCCAAAAGTCGCTTTCGGTCTCCTTCATATATTGGAAACCCTTGTTGATCGCGTCCTGATGCGAGCCGGAGAACGCAGTGAACACGAGCTCTCCCGCATATGGCTGCCGCTCGCCGATCCGCATCTTGGTGACGCTCTCATAGACATCCTTGACCTTGTTGATGTCCGAAAAATCCAGCTCCGGATTGATGCGCTGGGTATAGAGGTTCATGGCCAGGGTTACGAGGTCCACGTTGCCCGTGCGCTCACCGTTGCCAAAGAGCGTGCCCTCCACGCGATCCGCGCCCGCTAGCAGGCCCATCTCTGCGGTGGCGACGCCGCAGCCGCGATCGTTATGCGGGTGCAGCGAGATGATCGCTCTCTCACGATTGGGCAGGTTTGCGATGAAATATTCAATCTCGTCCGCGAAATAGTTGGGCATGCAGTTTTCCACCGTGGACGGAAGATTCAGGATCACGGGGCGCTCTTTCGAGGCTCCCAGCTCCTCCATAACACGCGTGCAGATCTGCACCGCGTAGTCCATCTCGGTACCCATAAACGATTCCGGCGAATACTCAAAACGAAGATTGATGCCCGACGCGATTACGGGCGCGGAGAGTTCGCGGATCAGCTGCGCCGCCTCCACCGCGATCTTGACGATTCCGTCCATCTCCATGCGGAACACGACCTTGCGCTGCAGCGTCGAGGTGGAGTTGTAGAAGTGCAGGATCACGTTTTTCGCACCGGCAATCGCCTCAAACGTGCGCTTGATGAGGTGTGCGCGCGCCTGCACGAGCACCTGAATCGTCACGTCATCGGGAATGTGTCCGCCCTCAATCAGCGTGCGGATAAACGTAAACTCCGTCTCGGACGCGGAGGGAAAGCCCACCTCGATCTCTTTGAGTCCGATGTCCACCAGCGTGTGAAACAGCCGTAGCTTCTCTTCCACATTCATCGGGTCTACAAGGGCTTGGTTGCCATCCCGCAGGTCGACGGAGCACCACATAGGCGCTTTGACGATCTGCTTGTCAGGCCACGTGCGATTGGTTAGCCGGATCGGTACAAACGGAATGTACTTTTCAAATTGGTTGTGCATGGCAAACTCCTCCTTCTGCTTGGCGGTCAGAGGGCAAACAAAAGCCCCTGACCAAACGTATTTGGTCAGGGGCGTAGATTACGCGGTACCACCCTGGTTCGGCCGCAGGTTATCCCTGCAAGCCCTCGACAGCCTCCATCAAGGCCGAGACCGGTAACGGGGTCAATCGTTTCACCCTAACGCACTCGTTCAGGCGAAAAGCTCCGGGATGAGCCATACACGTTGCTTGCCGCGCCGACTCGCACCAACCGTCGGTTCTCTGAGCGGGAAGGCTACGTCTTGTTCCCTTCACAGCTTCTGTGATATATGATATATTGTTGCTATTTTAACCACTCACAACGCGCTTGTCAAGTAAAAAAATGCGAATCATCCCTGGTTTTTTTCGAAATGAGTCGGATGCAATCCGATATTTCTTGCTTTGCACCTATCAAACAGATAAAATAACTGTGTATGGCCATGATTGACGAAATAAGGCGCGCTACCCAGGCACAAGCCTGCGCAAACCCGAGGCAGCTAGCTCCCTTGGCGTTGGCGCAAATCGGCGACACCTTGTGCGATCTTTACGCGCGCATCTACCTCAATGACCAGTTCGCGCGCTCGCCGCACGAGCTGCACCTCGCCGCGAGCAAATTTGTCTGCGCGGCGGGCCAGGCGTCAGCCTACCGTAGGATGGAACCCCATCTGACGGAGGATGAGGCCGCGGTCTTTCGCCGCGGGCGCAACGCCCACAGCGGCACCATGCCTAAGAATGCCTCCGCCGCGGACTACCACACGGCGACAGGGCTGGAGGCACTGGTCGGCTGGCTTTTTTTGAGCGGCGCGGACGAGAGACTCAACGAGTTGATGACGGTTTATTTTCAGCCGGAAATAAAGCCGGAGCAAGAAATGCCATCCGAATGATGTAAATGTTTTTTTGATTCAGTCAGTCGAAAAAAACATGAAAAAGACAATTTTAGATTTGAAGTGAGGAAATAATTCCATGCCGCAGAAACAGTTCGGCTCCGGCCAGGGTGGCCAAAATAAAGGCTCTTACCGCTCCGGTGAGAAGAAGGGTGGCTACCCGAAAGCGGGCGGCTACCAGGGCAGCAAGCCCGCCGGTCAAAAGGCCGAGGGTGGATATCAGGGTAAAAAGACCTACGGCGATAAGCCGCAGGGTGGATACCAGGGCAAGAAGACCTACGGCGATCGTCCGCAGGGCGAAGGCTATCAGGGGAACCGCTCTTATGGCGATAAGCCCGCTGGTACAGGCTATCAGGGGAACCGCTCCTATAGCGATAAGCCCGCTGGCGAAGGCTATCAGGGGAACCGCACGTACGGCGATCGCCCGCAGGGCAGCGGTTACCAAGGCAAGAAACCCTACGGCGATAAGCCGCAAGGTGCTGGCTATCAGGGTAAGCGCGACTTCGGCGATAAGCCCGCAGGCGAAGGCTATCAGGGTAACCGCCCGTATGGCGATCGTCCGCAAGGCAGCGGCTATCAGGGCAAGAAGCCCTATAGCGATCGTCCGCAAGGCAGTGGTTATCAGGGTAATAAGCCCTATGGCGATAAACCGCAGGGTGCTGGCTACCAGGGCAAGCGCGACTTCGGCGACAACCCCGCAGGCGAAGGCTATCAAGGCAACCGCCCGTATGGCGATCGTCCGCAAGGCAGCGGTTATCAGGGCAAAAAGCCCTATGGCGATCGTCCGCAGGGCACGGGCTATCAGGGCAAGCGCGACTTCGGCGACAAACCCGCAAGCGAAGGGTATCAGGGCAACCGCCCGTATGGCGACCGTCCGCAGGGTACGGGCTATCAGGGTAAAAAGCCCTATGGCGATCGTCCGCAGGGCACGGGTTATCAGGGCAAGCGCGACTTCGGCGATAAGCCGCAAGGCACGGGCTATCAGGGCAACCGCCCCTTCGAAAAGAAGCCTTACAACAAAACATCCGCCTATGAAGATCGCCGCAGCGAAGATATGCGCCTGCGCAATGCGCCCGCCGAAGACGAACCCAATGCGACGGAGCCGGACGAGCTACCATTCCTCATCCTCGGACGCAACGCGGTCAAGGAAGCCATCAAGAGTGAGCGCAGCATCGACCGCGTCGAGGTCGTCGGCGAGCCGGATGGTTCGCTGCGTGAAATCCTCGGCCTCGCACGCGAGCGCAAACTCGTTATCCGCGAGGTGGACAAGCGCCATCTCGATGAAATCTGCCTGCCCTTCGGCCACGGCGGTAAACCCGGCAACCATCAGGGCATCGTGGCGTACGCAGCCGGAGTCGAATACTGCACCGTTGCGGATATCCTCGCCGTTGCGCGCGAAAAGAACGAAGAACCGTTCGTCGTCATACTCGACGGCATACTCGATCCGCACAACCTCGGCTCCATCATCCGCAGCGCGGAGTGCGCGGGTGCGCACGGCGTGGTCATCGGCAAGCGCAGAAGCGCCTCCGTCACCGCGGCGACCGTCAAGGCCAGCGCGGGCGCAACGGAGCACGTCAAGATTGCGCGCGTGGTCAATATCCCGGCGGCGCTGGACGAACTCAAGCGCGCAAAACTCTGGGTTGCGGGCGCGGACATGAAGGGTCAGCCCATGACCAAGCAGGGGCTCAACGGCCCACTCGCGCTGGTCATCGGCGGCGAAGGCGACGGCATCAGCAAGCTCGTTTCCGAAAAATGCGACTTCCTCGTCTCGATTCCGCAGTACGGCCAGATTGGTTCGCTCAACGCGGGCGTTGCAGCCGGCATCCTCATGTTTGAGAAAAAGCGGCAGGACAAAGCGGAATAACCGGTTTTCGATTCCGCATATTTGAGAAATCGAGGTTGAGCAAATACGAATGACGAATTACGAGCAGCTCACCGATGAGGAACTGCTTCGTCTGCATCGCGCGGGCGACGCGCGCGCCGAAGAGGCGCTCTACGCGCGCTATAAGCAGATTGTCCGCAGCAAGGCGCGCACGTACTTTCTGATCGGCGCGGATCGCGAGGACATCATTCAGGAGGGCATGATCGGGCTGTATAAGGCGGTCATGGACTATCAGTTTGATCGTCAGTCGTCGTTTCGCGGGTTTGCGGAGCTCTGCATCACGCGGCAGATCATCACCGCCATCAAGGCTGCGACGCGCAAGAAGCATGTGCCGCTGAACAGCTACATCTCCTTCAATCGCTCGATCAACGAAGGCGAGAGCGAGCGGCCACTGATCGACGTGCTCACCAGCACGCGCATCAGCGACCCGGAGGAGGTGCTCATTGGCAGGGAGAACTACGCCGCGGTGGCGGACAGCATTGAGCATTCGCTCAGCAAGCTGGAGCGCAGTGTGTTGGGATTATATCTCTACGGCTACTCTTACCAGCAGATTGCGGAGCACATGCAGATCACAACCAAGAGCGTCGACAACGCGATCCAGCGCGTCAAGAAAAAACTGGAAGCGCGGCTGAATGAGATGAAGTAGTGTAACACAAAAAAAGACGGCGTAAGCCGTCTTTTTGTTTGCGTTCATTTAGTCGATATAGAATA
The DNA here is from genome assembly GCA_039683525.1 of Clostridiaceae bacterium. Taxonomy (GTDB): domain Bacteria; phylum Bacillota; class Clostridia; order Christensenellales; family CAG-138; genus UBA7703. Next base: position 4,022 of record JBDKRF010000331.1, on the reverse strand, counting down.
GCGGGTTATAGGGGATGCCGTCGATGATGAGTTCGTAGTGCAACACAGGTTTGCCGCCATCCGCGTCCTCCGCAAGCGTGCCCACCGCGTCTCCAATGAATACACGCTGGTTGAGCTCTACCTGTACGTCCGCAAGATGCGTCAGCCGAGACACAAAGCCGTTTCCGTGGTCGATATCCACCACGAATCCATATGCCCCGCGTTCGCCGCAATACACCACGATGCCTTCGCCGGGCGCGACAATTTTGGTTCCCGCGCTGTTGCTGATCTCCAGCCCGTAATTCATCTTGCCGTTGACGTAGCCAAAGTGGTAAACCACCTGTCCGCGCATCGGATAACCAAGCTTGAGGTCTCCTTTGCTCTTTCCCTGCTCACCTTCGAGACGATCCGGCGTGCCGGAGGTGTCCGCCTTTGTATACGTGCCCGTGCGCAATATGGTTGCGCGCGCTTCATGCAGCTGCTGCGTTACCGCCGCACCCGTCTCCAGCACCGTGCCCGCGCGGTAAACCACCTGTATGCTGGTCTGCGAGACCGCGCCTGTACCAAGCTGCGCAATGATGCGCTCCCCTTTGGGCAGGGCCGGCTCGGTGGTTTCGTGCACCTCAGGGCTTGTTTCGCTGACCTCTGTGCGTAGCGTGGTCACACGAATCGGCACAAGGGACGGATTTTGCGTGAGCATGCTCAGCGCTTCTCCGGCCTCAAGCGGTTTGACAACCGGATCGCCTTGCGTCAGGATCAGTTCGCAATCGAATTTCGCGGAGACGAACGACTCCCCTTGCGGAGCCGTCGCGTTGCCCGCGAGGTATTCCCAGAGCATCTGCTTGGCAGTAAGCTCGTTCGGCAGCGTCATGACCGGCTTGCGATCGACGAGGAGCGTAACCGTGTTTTCGTAGGTCATTGGCTCTGGCGTCGGCGCCGGGGTTACCTCTACGGTCTCTACGTTGACCAAATCCGGCTGCGCCTGCTCGACGATTACGGGGCCTGTCTGCACCTCCGGTCGCAAGGCGCGCAAGACGCCTATGACGCCGAGGAGAAGCAGCATTCCCGCCGTCGAGAGTAAAAAAATGCGGTTGAGTCGCTTTTTATCCAATGCTGTTTGCTTGTTTCCTTTCACAGGAGCGCGCAAAAACGGGCGATCCCGCGATCATCAGCCGATCTTGAGATACGACGCGGAGCAATACCCCTTCGTTCCCTGATAATCGACATAACACCAGCCATTGACGGTGGAATAGATCGTAACCGTAGCTCCCTTTGGCATGGTCAGCAGGATCTTGGAGCCGGAGGCGGACGAAGCCTGCGCGCGCAGGTTGAGGCTGCCCGTCACCACACCGGTGGTGGTATCCGTCTTAGTCGTGTTAGAAAGGGTCACATACTTCGCGAGCGTATAGCCGCTGAGCTTTGCGGACGGAACCTCGATCTGGTACCAACCGCCGAACGAGGCGGTCACCTTGACGGTTGTGTTGCGCGCAAGTTTACCGAGGCTCTTGTAGCGTGCGTCCGGTCCGTTGCGCAGGATGACGCCGGAGGCGTTGATATAGCCCGCGCTGGAAGAAGTTCCCGAGCTGCTCGTATTCATCAGTTGCGTGAGCGTGATGTATTTGGCGTAGACATATCCATCAAGGCCGGATGCCGTCACGCGAACGCGGTACCAGGAGCCGACTTTCTCATAGACCTCGACAGCCGTGTTCTTGACGAGCCTGCCGTAGCTCTTAGTGGAGGTGCTGGCGCCCGCGCGGATATAGACCCCGTTGGCGTTGATGGATGCCGCGGCAACATAGCCCGGCGAAAGTGCCGGCGTGGGGATCGGCGTCGGCGTGGGGGTTGGTGTGGATGTCGGTGTTGCGGTTGGCGTAGGCGAAGGTGTTACGCCCTGCGGAATCGCGGTCGGCGCAAGGGTATTCATGCCGCCTGCGGGAGTTGCCGTCGGCGCAGCGGTTGCAGCGTTACTTGCAAGCGATTGCGTGATGATCACATAATCCTTACTGATAAAGCCGTCCTGTCCGGTCGATATCGCTTTGATCTTGTACCAGCCGCCTACCATGCCGTAAATACCGAGCTGCGTATCCTGCGAGAGCTTGCCAACCGCAGCATAACTCGTCGCGGGACCGCTGCGGAAGTTGACAGCGCTTGCTGAGACCTTGCCCTGCGCAATCAGGGAAGACCCGGTCAATGTAATATAGTCGTACCGAATATAGCCGATCTTGCCGCTGGGTGTGGAAACGTAATACCACTCTCCCGTCATGCCAAGCAGTGTCACCTGGGTATCCTTGGAGAGCGTCTCAAGCACGCTGCCGCTGGTAGATGCCTTCGAGCGCACGTTGACCGTGCCGCCGCTGACAACTCCGCCAGAGGACGCAGTCTGCGCAGAGGAGGTCTGCGATGCCCCGATGGTTTCAGGGAACACATATGCCATGGTGCCGAGCGTCGCGCCCGGATAATAGAACGCGAGGATGTCGCGGTAGGTTTTCCCGATGTTTGCCATGTATTGCGCGCCGCGCTGACTCATGCCAACGCCGTGGCCATAGCGCGCGTGATACAGATACCAGCCGCCGTTCGTCGGCGCGGCATAATAGATTTTGAGCACTTCGGAGCGATACAACCCTGCGGCAACCATCTCGTCAAACGTAAAGTTGACGCTGACCTGGCTCGTCTTCACCGTCTCAATGGCGGGTGTTGGCGACGGGGTCGGGTCAAACGGCGCGGTGGGAGAAGGCGTCGGCGCAAAGGTTGGTGTAGGAGACGGCGTCGGCTCCATCGTCGGCGTCGGACTCGGGGTCACGCCTTCCGGTAATGGCGTTGGCGACGGGGTCGGCGTCATGTCCGCAGGCGTCGGGCTGGGAGACGGTGTCGGCGCAAACGTCGGCGTGGGAGACGGCGTCGGTGCAAAGGTCGGGGTCGGCGACGGCGTCGGCGCGAAGGACGGTGTCGGTGTCGGAATCAGTGACGGCAGCAGGTTTGCCCGAACCGTCGCTGTCACGGCAACGTTCAGATGGTTCTGATCGTCCGGATAACCCGCTGTGCCGGAGGAGATGACGCTGTCGATCGACTGCACCCCGCCGAAGGTATAGTTCTTCGGAATCACGCCATGCTCCGCAACCGCAGCCATCAGGCGCGAATCGAGGAACGCAAACGCGGCGGTTCCCATATCTTTGTCGCTGTAAATATTGGAGATAAACACCTTTTCAACAGGTGTCGACGGGTTCTGTAAATCGTAAGGATCGGCACCATAGTTATAAGCGCCATCATAGATTGGGCTGGTCCAGCGATCGGACGGCAGAATCATCCACCCGCCGTTGCTGGCTGCATAATAACAGTAGAGCGGAACATTGTTGTAATACAGCACATCGCTCATGGTCGCGTCTACCGCGGTGATGACGTTCTGACTCGTCGGGTCGTAGCCCTTATACACCTGATCGTCCGCGGTGTCGAGAATATCATACAATCCGCTGTCGCGAATCTTGAGTAGGGCGTAGCCTTTCGCAGCGAGAGCCTGTGCTTTTAGCGCTTCCAGCGGGAAGGCGTTGCTCATCTCATAACCGACCACGCCATAGAGATAATGCGACATCGGCACGCGGTTGACAACAGTGAGTACGCCGTTGCTCGCGCTCAGTTGCAGGTTGCCAAGGTAATTGCGCGTTCCTGCTACGGTCTTGATGGTCAGATACCCTGCGTCGCGTGAGAGGTTGACGCGCTCAAGGATCGCGCTGTTGCCGGAATAGAGCTGGCCTTCCACCGAGTGGCTGACGGTGATTGAGCTGCCGCTTGCGGAGATGGTCAGCGTGCCGTCGGTAAACGTGCGCTGTGTCTGCGCGAGCGTATAGGTACCCTTGGCGGGGATGGATATCGACTTTGCGCCTTGCGTGGAAAGCAGCACGCGCACAAACGAAACGCCGGAGTCCGCAGGTGCGGAAGACAGCGGAACGGTGAGCAACAATAGCCCAAGCGCGAGTACAAACGCGAATCCTTTACGAAAGCGGGTCGATCGTTTCTTCATATGCCCCCCGATTGAAAAAATGAGAGAA